>JAITPZ010000139.1 GCA_031289165.1 Synergistaceae bacterium | reverse complement strand
CCCATGGCCGTCAAAACCGACATTACCTTCCCCGTCGCGGCGATCACGCCGGACGAGGAGCCCGCCGACCCGGGGGAGCTCACGGCCGAGCTCTACCGCGTGACCTGGAACTACAACCTCGTCCGCATGGACGGGTACACGCGCTGGCAGAGCAGCGAGGAACATCGGAAGGTCGACACTAAGACCGTCGCCCTGACGGACGGCGCGGGCAGAGTGACGTTCAGGCCGGAGCAATGGGGAACCTACCTGGTCCGCGTCGCTGACGAAACGGACAGCGTTCGCACGTCGTTCCGCTTCTACGCGAACGACCCCGAGTACGCCGACAGAGGCGGCTCTCAGCTGCTCGACCGCGTCGAAATCGAGATGGACAGGGAGATGTATCGGATTGGGGAGACGGCCAGAGTCACGGTGCGCGCTCCCTTCGAGGGCCTGATGCTCTTCAACGTGGAGGGCGAGGGCCTGATCGACCGCAAAATTCTCAAAATCGAGAACGGGGAGACCGTCGTCGAGGTGCCGGTCACCGAGGACATGGTCCCCAACGCCTGGTGCGCGGCGTGGCTCATTCGTCCCGTCCGGGCGGAGGGCTCCGACACGACCCACCGCGCGGCCGGGGTCGCGCGCCTGATGGTCGATACGAGCAAACATCGCCTGAACGTTGGCCTGACCGCGCCCGAGAAAACGGACCCCGCGAGGAAACTGCCCGTGATCGTCTCCCTCACCGACTCCGGAGGCAGCCCCGCCAGAGGAGAGGTGGCGCTGGCTCTCGTCGATGACGGAGTGCTGCGTCTGACGAACTTCAAAACGCCCGACCTGCTGGCGCATTTCCTCGGAGCGCGCAGGCTGAACTCGGACGGCTACGACATCTACGATCTGCTCATGCCCATCGAGTCGCGCGCGACGGAGTTGCTGCATCCGGCCGGCGGCGATGCCCTGGATCGAGCCTTCGTCGGGAGCAGGAGGGGTCAGCGGTTTAAGATACTGTCCCTTTTCGACGGCATTCTTTCCGCGGACGAAAGCGGCGTCGTCAGCGTGGACCTCGACCTCCCGGAGTTCAGCGGGCGCGGACGCCTTTTCGCCGTGGCCCTTTCCGGATCCCGCTTCGGACAGGCCGAGCAGAACGTGCAGATCGCCCGCGACATCGTGACGGAGGCGGACCTTCCGCGCTTCGCCGCGCCGGGCGACGTGTTCGACGTGTCCCTCACCGTCTACAACTCGGGCCCGGAGTCGAAGGACGTCGAGGTTCGGCTCTCCGCGTCGGACGAGCTTTCCCTGAACGTCGAGACGCTGAAGGCCGTCGTTCCCGGAAAGGGGTCGCAGAAATGGGCCGTGACCCTGACGGCAAAGACCCCCGGAACGAGTACCTGCAGCGTGACGACCACCTGGAACGACGCGGGCAAATTGAAGGGCGACGCCGAAAATTCCTGGGTCCAGACCATCGAGCTTCCCGTGCGCTCCCCCTTCCCGGTGATCACCCTGTCCGGTGGGGGATTCTTTTCATCGGGCGACACGAAAATCGAGATTCCGAAGGGATCCTTCACCGGAGAGGCCCCGGGGAAGCTGACGCTTGCCGACACCCCGCTCGTCGACCTGACGAAGGCCACGTCCTTCCTGGCGCACTATCCCCACGGCTGCCTCGAGCAGACGCTGTCCGCGGCGTGGCCGTTCCTGATTCTGCCCGACGCCCTGTCAGAAATCGATCCACTGCTCGTCGATGACGCCGCCGTGAAGCGCAAAACCGACTCCGCCCTGGCCCGTATTCAAATGATGCAGCTCTACGACGGATCCTTCAGCCTCTGGCCCGGCGATGGACGGACTTACGAATGGGGCAGCGTCTACGCGGCGCATTTCCTGGTCGAGGCCCGAAAGGGCGGCGTGGACTACCCGCAGGGCATGTTGCAGGGCGCGCTCAACTGGTTGAAACAGTATCTGGCCTCTCTGCCGTCCGGCATGTATCCGGACCAGGAACGCGACGACTTCACGACGAAGGCCTACGCCGCCTACGTGCTCGCGCTCAACGGGGAGAAGCCTCTGGGATGGCTCCACTACCTGAAGGAAAACCAGGATAAAATGTGGCCCTCCGGACGCATCCGGCTCGCCGGGGCCACCGCCCTGATCGAGGGCAGAGCCGACGCCCTGAGGGACCTGGGAACCTGGAGCGGCAGGGACTCCATTCCGCCGGAGGCCCTGTACAGGACCCTCGACTCCAACGTGCGCAACACCGCGCAGCTGCTCTCCCTCTGGACCGAGGTGGAGCCTCGTTCCCCCGAGGCCGCGCGGCTCGTTCAGATGCTTCTGGAATGGGGCAGACAGAACCGGTGGTACAGCACTCAGGAAAACGCCGCCGTCGCCATGGCGCTGGGCCGCTACCTCAGCAGGACGGGTTACGAAAAGGGAACACTCGAGGGCACGCTGACGGGCCAGGGCAAAGGGGCCGTCGCGTCCTTCAGAAGCGGGGAAAAGGTCGCCCTGGACGTCCGGGACCTTCCGGAAACCCTGAACCTGAACCTTGCCGGAGGAGGCGGCGGTTATTACGCGTGGAACCTCACCGGGACTCCCGCGGCGGCGCCCGCTCCGGAAAGCAGGGGGTTGACCCTGACCTCCGCGTGGGAGGACCGCGACGGCAAAAAAATCGACCCGACTCAGCCGATCGAACAGGGAACGGAAATCCGGGTCACCCTGACCCTGGCGCCCGGGGCGGCCGTCAGCAACCTGGTGGCCTCCTGCCTGCTTCCTGCGGGCATGGAGATCGAAAACCCGCGACTGAAGGGGAACGAGGAAGAAGAACGGGCGGGCGTTCGCTACGACGTTCGGGATGACCGTCTGCTCCTCTTCATCGACCGCCTCGCCAGAACGACGGACTACCGCTTCACGATGCGAGCCGTGACCCGAGGCGCCTTCGTCCTTCCACCCCTTGCGGCCGAGGGCATGTACGACCCCGGCGTCCGCTTCGTCGGAGCGACGGAGGGCCGCGTCGTCATTCGTTAAAAACGAAACAGCAGAGGGCGAAGTTCCCCTTCCGGGGGCTTCGCCCTTCACTTCACCTTTCTTGACATTAGCGCATCGCTAAAATAAACTGTATTCCAGTTCTTATGCCATAATAAAAGTGGGGATACATATGAACGCTCAGGAACTTCAGGCCTCCATAAGGGAGAGGATGGATACCTTTCCGGTCAAAACGCGGCGCGTCGTGGAGTATATTCTGACCAATTCCTCCGAAGTCGCGTTTCACTCCATCAGCGAGGTCGCGGAGAA
>JAITPZ010000130.1 GCA_031289165.1 Synergistaceae bacterium | reverse complement strand
CTGACCGGGGCGCCGCACGCCTTCGCCCTGCTCATGGCCCTGGCCCTGGCCCTGAGCGCCGCCGCCGCCTGGTGGCTCTGGAAGAAACGCATGTTCTGACGGGATGCCGACGCCGAATGCCTGATGTTTGGACGTTGAAGGAGGGGAATTTATTGTAAAATCCCCCCTGAATGTTATTATTATGAGTCCAGGTAAAAAGTCTGAAATTAGAATAGCTAAAAACGGCTCACTGTCGAGGAAAACTTTTAGCCTCTTACAGTAACTCAAGTAAAACCGCTATATTGTCCGTCAATTTTACGAAGGGCACGGAGGGGTGTTGTTCATGGATGTATTCGACGATTTGGCTGTCGGCGGGGTAACGGTGAAAAATCGCTTTGTGCGCTCCGCGACGTGGGAGGGCATGGCGACGGAGGAGGGCGCGGCGACGCCGGGGCTGACGCAATTGATGAAGGCTCTGGCGGAGGGGGGGACCGGGCTTCTGATCGCGAGCCACGCCTACGTTCAAAAGAACGGGCAGGCCGGACCGGGTCAGCTGGGCATCCACGACGACGCGCTGCTTCCAGGGCTGGAGGAGATGTGCGGGGCGGTCCACGCGGCGGGGGCTCTGATCTTCGCCCAGCTCGCCCACGGAGGGGTAAACTCCAACGCCTCGCTGTCCGGCCTCGAACCCACGGGGCCCACCGCGATGGAAAACGGCAGGGGTGAAAAGGTTCGAGAGATGACAGGTGAGGATATCGCCCTTCTGACCGAAAGTTTCGCGAACGCCGCCCGTCGCGCCGTGAAGGCGGGCTTCGACGGCGTTCAGATCCACGCCGCGCACGCCTATTGCCTGGGAGAGTTCGTGTCCCCCTGGTACAACAGGCGGACCGACGACTACGGCGGCAGCGTCGAGAAGCGCGCCCGTCTCCTGATCGAGGTTTACAGGGCGGTGCGCGGGGTCGTGGGGAAAAAGTATCCCATTGCGGCGAAAATCAACGCCGAGGATTTTATCGACGGAGGGCTGACGCCCCTCATGATGGCCGAGACGTCGGCTCTGATGGAAAGCGAGGGGCTCGACGCGATGGAGGTGAGCGGCGGCGGAGGCCCCGTGGCCCGCTATTCGTCGCACCGCCCGGCGGACCCGCAAATGCCCGGCGAGGTCGTCTATTACGAGGGCGCGGCCCGCATTTATAAGGAGCGCGTCAAAAAAATGCCTCTGATGCTGGTGGGAGGCATCCGCTCTCTCGAGGCCTCGAGACGGCTTTTGCGCGACGTTGGGGCGGATATGATCTCGCTCAGTCGCCCTCTGATCTGCGAACCGAACCTGGTCGCCCGCTGGGCGTCGGGCGATACGCGCCCTTCTCTCTGCGTCTCCTGCGAGGGTTGCAGCAAAATGGCGGCGTCGGGCAGGGGTCTGAGCTGCGTCCTGAGAAAGGCCCCGCCGGAGGGCGCCTGACGCCGGGTTGGCTTCGATCGGGCGCTTGAGGGAAGCGGGAATCGAGGGTAAGGAGCATTACTATGAAAAATATTGACATCAGGCCGGCCGTCGTAAAGGACGTTCCGCTTATTTTGGACTTCATCCGG
Source organism: Synergistaceae bacterium (assembly GCA_031289165.1). Classification (GTDB taxonomy): domain Bacteria; phylum Synergistota; class Synergistia; order Synergistales; family Aminobacteriaceae; genus JAISSA01. The sequence goes on along the minus strand of JAITPZ010000130.1, from coordinate 2,609 downwards.
GAACTCGCCGCGTACGAAAAACTGCTCGATCAGGTCGTGGCGACGGAGCCCCTCCTTCACGAGTGGCTCTTCGAGAGGAAAAAGGCCGAGGCGATCATCGCGGAGCTCGACGGCGAGCCGGCGGGTTACGCGCTGTTTTTTCACAATTTTTCGACGTTTTTGGGTCGCGCCGGAATATACCTCGAGGACCTGTACGTGCGTCCGGCCGCGCGGCGAAGGGGGATCGGCCGCCGTCTGCTCGAAAACGCGGCATCGGTCGCCAGGGAGCGTGGATGCGGGCGGCTGGAGTGGAGCTGTCTCGACTGGAACAAGCCAGGCATCGCCTTTTACCTGTCGCTCGGGGCGCAGCCGATGGACGACTGGACAGTTTACCGCATGACCGGCGAGGCCATCGACCGGCTGGCCGCGGGGGGAAAATCAGGTTCGTCCGGCGGCGCGAGCGGGACAATCTGACGATAACGATACGGGAGACGAACGGGGTTGGGACGTATGGGGCTGGAAGGTCCGGAAGCGAAGCAAAGGCACTCTGTACTGGCCGTTGACGACGAGAGCGCGAACCTGGCCGTGCTGAACCGCATTCTGTCCGCGGACTACTCCATGCACACGGCAAAATCCGGCGCGCAGGCGCTGCAGCTTGTCGCCGGGGTACGGCCGAACCTTATCCTTCTGGACGTCGTCATGCCGGACATGAGCGGCTTCGACGTGCTGGCGAAGCTGAAAGAATCCCCGGAGACCCGCGATATTCCCGTTATTTTCATCACCGGACTCGTGGGGCCGGACGACGAGGAAAAAGGCTTCGCGCTCGGCGCGGTGGACTACATCACGAAGCCGTTCAAGCCCATCGTCGTGAAGGCGAGGGTCCGCGCGCACATGAAAAACGCGACCCGCCTGAACATGGTCGAAGACGACCTGATCAGGATCTCTTCCATCGTGGAGGGTTCTCCGCAGTTCGTGCTTTACATGAACACTACGACCGGCGCCATCGAGTACATGAACCCCGCGATTGCCGAAATTTCCGGATATACGAGGGAAGAAATCGCGGAAAAGGGACTCGGGCTCATGCTCGACGAGGAGACTCTGCGACGGCTGAGGGAGGAGTACCTGCCCTCCGTGTCGGAGCGCCGCCGACTGGAGTTCGAGATGCCGGTCAGACGAAAAGACGGCGAAACGCGTATCTTCGCCGTATCGGCTTTTGCCGCCGTTCTGCACGGAGGGGAGACCGGCGTCGGGATCACGGCGAAGGACGAGACCGAGCTGAAAAAGATGCAGCGCGAGCTGGTCGACGCCAGAGAGCGGACGGAGCGGGCCCTGCTGGAGGCGGAGTTCTACAACAGGGCGAAGAGCGACTTCCTGAGCCGTATGAGCCACGAGATGCGCACGCCCATGAACGCGATTATCGGCATGACGGCCATCGCCGGAACCGCCGCCGACGAAGGGCAGAGAAAATATAGCCTCGACCGGGTCGACGAGGCCGCCCATCATCTTTTGAGCATCATCGACGACGTGCTGGACATGGCTCAGATCGACACGGGAAAGTTCGAGCTTTCGGCGCGGGAATTCAGCTTCGGCGAGATGATGCGCACGGTTTCCGACGCGATTTCCCCGGCCGCGGCCGCGAAGGGGCTGGATTTTTCGGTCTCGCTCGACGAGGGCATCCCGGATTCGCTCGTGGCGGACGACCGCAGACTTCGGCAGGTTCTCGCGAACCTGCTCTCCAACGCCGTGAAATACACGCCGGAGAAGGGACGGGTTCGCCTGTCCGCGAAGAGGGTCGGCACGGATGAAGAGGACAAAAACAGCGGAGAATGCGCGATCCGCTTCGAGGTCAGCGACACGGGCATCGGTATTTCCGAGGAACAGCGGGCGCGCCTGTTCAGGGCATTCGAGCAGGCGGACAACAGCATCACGCGGGAGCACGGCGGGATCGGCCTTGGACTGGCCATCACCCGGCATATCGTCGGAATGATGAACGGCAACATACAGGTCGAGTCCGAACCCGGCAGGGGGTCCAGGTTCATATGCAGCGTCCGGGCCGGCAGGCCGAAGATCCCCGAAGCCGAGTCGCGCGCGACCCCGGACGAATCTTCCGAGGCGGCGAACCTGGCCGGGCGGCGCATCCTGCTGACGGACGACGTCCCAATAAACCGCGAAATTGTCGTGATCCTGCTCGGGGACACGGGCGCTTCCATAGACTGCGCAAAGGACGGCTTCGAGGCCCTGAAGAAGTTCTGCGAAAGGGAGGGCGGATACGACCTGCTGCTGATGGACCTGCACATGCCCGGCATGGACGGCTTCGAGGCGACGCGCCGCATACGCGCCTCCGGTATGCCGGGGGCCGAAAGCGTGCCTATTATCGCGGTCACTGCCGACACCGGCGCGGAAGCCATAGAGCTTTGCGCCCGCGCGGGCATGGACGCTCATATCGGAAAGCCCGTGGAGTACGACGTGCTCGTCGACACGATCACACGATGCCTGCGGAAGCGGAGTTGAGTTTACCCGCAGATCTGCTGATCCTTCCGGAAAGCATGTCCGTGCGCGACGTGGAAGGATGGCGCAGTGGTTTAACTTGAGTTTACTATAAGAGGCTAAAAGCTTTCCCTGACAGTGAG
>JAITPZ010000096.1 GCA_031289165.1 Synergistaceae bacterium | reverse complement strand
GCCGTCGTTCGGGACAGGTAAGGGGGACGAGAATATGGAGACGAATTTGCTGGTGGCCGGCTTCGGCGGTCAGGGCATCATGATGCTGGGGAAGCTCCTTTCCGACGCGGCCTGCGACTCCGCGCAGAGAAACGTCACGTTCTTCCCCTCGTACGGCGCGGAACAGCGGGGAGGCACGGCGAACTGCTACGTCGTCATTTCCGATGACCCCATAGGCGTTCCTGTGGGAGATGTCATGGACGACCTCATCGTCATGAACGCCCCCTCGCTCAACCGGTTTATCGGCATCCTGAAAAGGGGCGGAACCCTCTTCATCAACAGCTCCATCGTGAGGGAAGAAATAAGTCGGGACGACGTCCGCATCGTAAAGGCCCCGGTCACGGACCTGGCGCTGGAGCTGGGTAACCCCAGGGCGCTGAACATCATCATGCTGGGGGTATATGTGGGCTGCACCGGCATTCTGGGAGAAGATATCGTGGAGGACGCCCTCGTCCGAGAGCTGGGGAAAAAGGAAAGCCTGATCCAATTGAACAGAGAGGCATTTCGAAGAGGCCTGGAGATCGGGAAAAAACAGCAACCGAAAGGCTGACGGAGGTGTTCAAACGATGGAAAAACTGTTAATTATCAATCCAGGCTCGACTTCGACAAAAATTGCTGTCTACGAGGATGAAACACAGCTTTTTCTGGAAAATATTCCCCACAGTACCGAAGAACTGAAAAAATTTGTCAACATTGCGGATCAGTACGGTTTCCGCAAGGCTCTGATTCTGAGCATTATCGAAAAACAGGGATTTACGATGAAATCCTTAACCGGCATAGTCGCGAGAGGCGGGGCTTTGCCGCCCATCAAATCGGGCGCGTACAGGGTGAACGAGGACATGGTGTGGCAGTTGAAAAATGCTCCTGATCACGAGCACGCCTCGAACCTGGGCGCCCTCATCGCGCACGGAATAGCGACGGAGAACGGCATACCGGCCTTCATCTACGATGGCGTCACCGTCGATGAGATGCCTCCTTTACTGAAACTTACCGGTTTTCCTGAACTGGAAAGGCGGGGAACCGGCCATAACCTTAATGCGCGCGCCATTGCCCGGCGTTACGCCAAAGAACACGGGAAGGAGTACAGGGACTGCACCGTAATCGTCGCCCATATGGGCGGGGGGGTTTCGGTCAGCCTCCATCACAGGGGGATCATCATCGACATGATCAACGACGATGACGGCTCCTTCACTCCCGAAAGGGCGGGGGCGCTGCCCATAGCACACTTCGTCCATATGATTTTTTCGGGGGGCTACGACGAGAAATCCATCATGAAGAAAATCAAGACCCAGGGCGGACTGACGGCGCACCTCGGCATGAACGACACCCGAAAAGTGGAAGAAAAAATATCCGCCGGAGACGAACGCGCAAAAATGCTCTACGAAGCTATGGCGCTGAATGTGGCAAAGAATATCGCCAAAGAATTTCCCGTCGTGAACGGGCAGGTCGAGGCAATCCTTCTGACCGGGGGAATCGCTCATTCCGAGATGTTCACCGGTATGATAAAAGAACGGTTGCGTTACCTCGCCGCGCCGGTTCTGGTTTACGCCGGGGAAAATGAGATGGAATCTTTGGCTCTGGGCGGACTTCGCGTTCTGCGAGGCGAAGAAACGGCAAAAGACTATGTAAAAGTCGAAAAATGAGAGGTGTACCGTAATGGCAGACATGAAGAAACCGGGCGTTCAAATATCGAAACGCATCCAGGCGGCTCCGTCCTCCCCTATTCGCAGGCTGGAACCCTTCGCCGCGGAGGCGAAAAAGAAGGGCGTGAAGGTTTACCCCCTTCACATCGGACAACCCGATATCGAGACGCCGTCTCTTTTTTTCGAGGCCCTGAACAGGTTCGATCAGAAGGTGCTGGCCTATGGCCCCTCAATCGGAGATATGAAGCTGATCGAGGTCACCGCCGCTTACTACGCGGCAAAGGGCATCCCCATCAGGCCGGCGGACGTCCTCATCAGCGACGGCGGTTCCGAGGCGCTGTCCTTTGCGGTCACGGCGACCTGCGACCCCGGCGACGAAATCCTGATCCCCGAGCCCTTTTTCCCCGGCTACACGAACATCATCAGGGCCATGGACGTCGTCATCGTTCCGATCTCCACGGAAGTGGACAAGGGGTATCACCTTCCTTCCTTCAGGGAATGCGAGGCGAAGATCACCCCGAAAACCCGCGCCATCCTCCTCAGCCATCCCGGCAACCCGACCGGCGTGGTTTACACTCCGGAGGAGGTCGAGCGGATCGCCGACCTGGCCGTTGCTCACAACCTCTTCGTCATCTCCGACGAGGTCTACAGGGAATTCGTCTACGACGCCTCGGCGTGTTACAGGAGTTTCGCCTCCCTCGACCGCATTGCGGACCGGGTCATCATCGTGGACTCCATCTCGAAAAGATTCAGCGCGTGCGGCGCGAGGGTGGGGTGCATCGTCAGCCGCAACCCCGAGGTGATACAAAACGTGGTGAAGCTCTGCCAGGGCCGAAGCTGTCCGCCGGTTCTGGAACAGATCGGCGCGCGGGCCCTCTACGAAATGGACTCCACCTCCTATCTCAAAAAAATCAACGACGAATATTCCGCTCGCCGGGACACGCTGTACAACCTCCTGATCGCCATTGAGGGCGTCGTCTGCCGAAAACCCGAGGGCGCCTTTTACATTATGGCCAAACTCCCCGTGGACGACGCGGAGAAGTTCGTTCTCTGGATGCTCCAAAATTTCGCCGTCGATGGAGAGACGGTGATGGGCGCGCCCGGAGAGGGTTTTTACGCCACGCCGGGTGCGGGCAGAGATGAGATGCGTTTCGCCTACGTCCTGAAAAAGGAAGATCTTATCAGGGCCGCCTCGCTTCTGCGGGCGGGGCTCGAGGCCTACCCCGGCAGGATCGTCGCCATAAAGGCATGACCCGTGCCCTGATGCGCTCCATTGTCGCCGGCTGCAAAAATTTTATCTTCCTCGGGGAAGCGGGCAGCGGCAAAAGCGAGATTGCCATCAATTTTGCGCAATGGCTCGCGGAAATGAAGGAGCGTTCGGTACATTTTTTCGACATGGACATGACCAAACCCCTGCTCCGCTCCCGGGACGCCAGGCAGGCCCTCGAACGGGAAAATATTCTGTTCCACAGCCAGGAACAGTTCATGGACGCCCCCACGCTGGTCGGGGGCGTCGTCAGCTCGCTGAAAAACCAGGATCGCTATGTCGTAATGGACGTGGGGGGCGACTACATCGGCGCTCGTTCCATAGGCGGGTTCGCGCCCTTTATCAACAATAACGATACGATGGTTTACTACGTTCTGAATGTATTCAGGCCGTGGTCCTGTGATATCGGGCATATCGACGAAACCATGGGGAGGATTCTCGGAGTATCGCACATTGCCCCCGGGAAACTGCGTATGATCGACAACTCCAATAACGGCCCCACGACGACGAAGGAAGAGTTCATCTCCGGCAGCAGGCGACTGTCCGATATCGTTTCCCCCTGCGCCGAAATCGACTTCGCCTGTGTGCGCGAAAAGCTGTACGACGAGGTTAAAAACGAATTGAACATCCCGGTCATGCCCGTACGCCTCCACCTGACCTGTCCGTGGGCCGACCCGGAAGCAGAAAGCGTTCAATGACCGACAGTAAAACAGAGTCCGCCAAAAAACTCCTGAAAAGCGGTATGCCTGTACGTGAAGCGGTCGCCGGTCCGAGGGTATCCATCACTGGAAGGCGCGCATCATGATACAATGACTGTAATGCAGGGTTTACTGTCACTCTGTATCAGGGAGGACGCAATTTGCGCGGACGGGATTTTCCTGCGAGAGGTTTAATCGTTTTGCTGCTGGCGGTGCTCATGTACGGCGCATCGGAAACGATGCCGGTCTCTGAGTACGCGCCGGTGGCATTGTCGATTGACGACCTCGATGCTGGATACTTCCATGCAGAAGGCGCTTACCTGATCCTCGAAAATTTGCCCCGTGGGCCGCAATACGTCAGCGCCCCCGATTACGCGCATCAAAAAGATCACGTTAAGAAACGCGGAGATTTTCAGGAAATCTTTTTTGACGTGGAGAGAACCCCGGCCTTTGCCGAACGCGTACTTTCTTTGTCCCGGGTCGTCGTCAACGAGCGATTTCTGAGGGAGAAGGGCATGACGTCCGTCACGCTCAATCAGGGGATTTTTGCTTCCCGATCCGCCCCCGTCGCCGCTGAATTTTTGAATTTCCATACCAGTCTCACCGATACTTCCCGGCTTCACACGCAAATCGTACAACGAAAATAGATCCTGCCCGCAGAATTTTTCAGCCGTGCTCGTCGAATGTCCCGGCGCTTCTTCGCCGGGGAGGACTGCCGTCATATCGCTGTTATCCGCGCAGACTGCGCAGTCGTATTGCGAGGGATAAGCACAGGCTCTTCATGGCGCCGTTCGCTGCCGTTGGAGCCTTCCGCCCGAGTCAGGGAGGACGCGCTTATCGACCACGGAAAGGAGAGGATGCGATTGTCGCTGCTGCATATTGGGCTCGACATAGGATCCATAACGGTAAAATCGGTCGTTCTCGATGACGACGACCGAATCATATACAGCAAATACTGTCGGCATTTCGCCGATATTCGCTCAATCACGGGCGTCCTGATGTCGGAAATTCATCAGAGCTTCCGCGACGCCAGCACCACGATCGCCGTGACGGGATCGGGGGCGCTCGCTCTGGCGGAGGGAATGCAGGTCACGTTCGCTCAGGAGCTGATCGCGTGTTCGACGAGCGTTGGAAGGTATCTGCGCGGGGTGGACGTGTCGATAGAGCTGGGGGGAGAGGATGCGAAGCTGACGTTTTTCGACCCGTCCGGCGCCGATCAGAGGATGAACGAGACCTGCGCGGGAGGGACCGGGGCCTTTATCGATCAGATGGCGGCTCTGCTGGGGACGGATCCCGCCGGCCTGAACGAACTGGCGAAGCGGTACGAAACGCTGTACCCCATAGCCTCGCGCTGTGGAGTTTTTGCCAGGACGGACGTTCAGCCTCTTCTGAATGAAGGCGTAAGCAGGGCGGACATCGCCGCGTCCATCTTTCAGGCGATCGTCAACCAGACGATAAGCGGCCTTGCGTGCGGGAGGAAAATTTCGGGCAATGTCGCCTTTCTTGGGGGCCCGCTCTATTTTCTCTCCGAGCTTCGGGCCCGTTTCATGGAGACGTTGGAACTGCCGGAGAATCAGTGCATGTTCCCGGAGAATTCTCACCTTTTTGTCGCCATCGGAGCGGCGATCCTCGGGAAAAAAAGTGAAACGATGGGGCCTGGGAGCATTCAGGAGCGGGTTTCCGAGTTTCTGTCCATGTACGGGACGCGCGGGACAGCTCCGTCCAACGTGCTCGGCGCGCTTTTCATCGACGGGGAGTCGAGGCGGAAATTCAAAGAAAGGCACTCCGCCAGGCGCGTAAGACGGACGGACCTCGCCTCGTACAGCGGCGGTGCGTATCTTGGCCTGGACGCCGGTTCGACGACGACGAAAGCCGTCCTGATCGGCGAGGAGGGGGAATTGCTGTTTTCCCGCTACTGCCAGACGGGGGGCAGAGAACCCGTCAGGACGGTGAAGGAGATTCTGACAAGCCTGTACGCCGAGCTTCCGAACCGCGTGCGAATTCGGAAAAGCGGCGTCACTGGCTACGGCGAGAGGCTCATTCAGGCGGCGTTTGGCCTGGACGTCGGCGAGGTGGAGACCGTGGCGCACGCGCGCGCCGCCGAGTTTATCCTGCCTGGCGTCGAATTTGTGATCGACATCGGCGGTCAGGACATGAAGTGCTTTGGAGTGCGCGACGGCGTCATTACGCGCGTCTTTTTGAACGAGGCCTGCTCTTCCGGCTGCGGCTCGTTTCTGCAGAACTTTGCCGGGGCGCAGGGTATGTCGGTGGAGGATTTTGCCCTCCTGGCGGAGGATTCCCTCATGCCGGTGGACCTCGGATCGCGCTGCACGGTCTTTATGACCTCGCGGGTCCGGCAGGCGCAGAAGGAGGGCGCGGACATCCGCGACATCTCGGCGGGACTCGTGTACTCGGTGGTGCGCAACGCGCTGTACAAGGTGTTGAAGCTGAGGAGCGCGGACGAACTGGGAGAGAGGGTCGTCGTCCAGGGGGGCGCGTTCAGGAACGACGCGCTGCTTCGCGCCTTCGAACTCGTCAGCGGGCGAGAGGTCGTCCGACCACAGATCGCCGAGCTTATGGGCGCGTTCGGTATGGCCCTTCTCGCACGAGACGCGCAGGGTTTTGGGGAAAGCCGGCTGATTGGGGCGTCGGCGGTTGACGCGCTGACCGGCAGGGCCTCCACATCGCGCTGCGCCCGGTGCGGCAACAGATGTCTCCTGACGCGCACGGAGTTCGGAGACGGCAGAAGCTGCGTGTCGGGCAGCCGCTGCGAAAGAGGCGTTGACGATAGCGGCGACAAAGGAAGAAAGAAAAATACTCCGCCCGACGTCTGCGAAAGAAAATATAAGAGGCTGTTCGACCCTTACCGGCCCCTGCCCGAGTCCGATGCCCCGAGAGGGCTCATCGGCGTTCCGAGGGCGCTCAATATGTACGAGGACTACCCCTTCTGGTTCACGTTTCTCACCGGACTGGGGTTTCGCGTGGAGCTTTCGCGCGCCCGTCCGGATGAAAATTCGGGGATGGACACCATACCGTCCCAGGCGCTCTGCTATCCCGCGAAGCTCGTTCACCGGCACGTCGCAGACCTGCTGGCGCGGGAGACGGGGCGGATATTTTACCCGATACTCATGAGGGAGACCCGGGAGTTCGAGGACGCGCACCAGAGCTTCAACTGTCCGGTCGTGGTCGGTTATCCCGACGTGGCGGCACTCAATATCGGGGCGCCGGGGAAGGGAGCGGATTTTATTCGCCCGACGCTCCCGTTCGACTTCGAGCGACTGGAAAAGCCGATGGTGAGGCGGCTTCACGAGGAGTTTTCCCGGTTCGACGCATCGGCCCGGGAAATCAGGTCGGCGTTCGAGGAAGCCGGAGAAGCCCAGCGCCTGTACAGAGCCGACGTGCGAAGGTATGGCGACGAAGCGGTCGCGTATCTCAGGGAAAACGGAGGGGTGGGCGTGGTCCTCGCCGGACATCCCTACCACCTGGATCCCGAGGTTCACCATGGGATTCCTGAGCTGATCGTAAGCTGCGGCGCGGCCGTGCTCACCGAGGATTCGATCGCCCACAGGGCAGAGGAAATTGGAGGCATGGACCCTCTGTACGTGGTGGATCAGTGGGCATATCACTCCCGCCTGTACAGGGCCGCGACCGTGGTTGCGCGTCATCCGGACTTTGCGAACGTGCAGATGGTGCAACTGAATTCTTTCGGCTGCGGGCTGGACGCCGTCAGCGCAGATCAGGTGGCGGCGCTGCTTGAGCGCGGAGGCAAACGGCACACGCTGATTCGGATCGACGAGGGAAAGAACAATGGAGCGGCGAGAATAAGAATCCGGTCCCTGCTCGCGTCCGTGACCGGAAACGGAGATATGGACGGGAAGAAAAACGACGAACGACAGAAAGCGATGCCTCCCGTGAGTATTCAGGGTAAAAGCGGCGGGCGTTTTTCTCGTGTGTTTTCCGTATTTTCCAAAAATTTGACTAAACCCCGCACGATACTCTGCCCGCCGCTTTCGATGCATCACTTCCGCTTTCTGAGAACCGTGATGCGCGAGGAGGGCCTGGATTTCCGCGTGCTTCCGGAAGGAGGCCGCGCGGAGGTGGAGCTCGGTTTGAAGTACGTCAGCAACGACGTGTGTTACCCGGCGATGATGATCGTCGGGCAGTTTCTGAAAGCCCTGACGAGCGGGGAATACGACCCCGACGCGACGGACTGCCTCTACGCGCAGACGGGAGGGGTATGCAGGGCAAGCAACTACGTGCCGCTTCTGCGGCGAGCGCTGGATGCCGCCGGGTTCGAACGCGTCAGAGTTCTCGCCGTCAACGCGCTGAACGCGAACGGCGCGGAGAAATTTTCGATCCCCCCCCGCGCCCTGTGGAGGGGCCTGATGGGGATGCTTTATGGAGACATGCTGATGAGGCTGCTGTACAGAACCCGCCCCTGTGAAATTGTGAGGGGAAGCGCCGAAAAACTTTACAACCGCTGGTCCGCGCGCTGTGACGAGAACGTCGCCAGGGGCAAATGGGCCGTTTTCAGGGACGACCTCCGACGCATGGCGTTGGATTTCGCCGCTCTGCCCATTGATCCGGCGCCGCGCCCCAGGGTGGGGATAGTGGGTGAAATACTGGTCAAATACCATTCCGGCGCCAACGAACGGCTCGTGAACCTGATCGAGGCGGAGGGCGGCGAAGCCGTGGTCTCGGACCTCGCCAACTTCGTTCTTTACTGCCTGTTCAGCTCCGTCCGCTGCGATGAAAAGCCGTCGATATATGTATTTTCGAACTTTTTGAGACAGTTTGGCACGGGGCTGCTGGAGCATATGAGAAAGCCCATGCGCGAGGCGCTGAAGGGAACGAGATTTGGCGAAATCCGCGACATCCGGGATATGGCCGCTCAGGCCGGAACCCTCGTGTCGCTCGCGAATCAGGCCGGAGAGGGGTGGCTCCTCGTTGCCGAAATCATGCAGCTGATCGAAGGCGGAGTTAAAAATATCCTCTGCGTGCAGCCTTTCGCCTGCCTGCCGAACCACATAACCGGCAGGGGGGTCATCAAAGAACTCAAACGCATCTATCAGGGCGTGAACATTCTCGCCCTGGATTACGACGCGAGCGTCAGCGCCGTGAATCAGCTGAACCGGATCAAGCTGCTGATGGCGACGGGCAGAGGAGGCTAAGCGCCGATGGGAAAGATTCTTTTGGGAAAATTGAGGGAATCGCTCCAGGCGGTGTCCCCGATCGTCGTCATTATCCTGCTGCTCCACGCCACGATCGTTCCGATGCCCATGGGAACGCTGGTGCTGATGGTCGCGGGGGCGGTGCTTCTGATTCTCGGCCTGACCCTCTTTTCGCTGGGGACCGACCTGGCCATGATGCCGATGGGGGAGCATATCGGCTCCGCCCTGATTCAGTCCCGGAACCTGAAACTCCTGATCTTCAGCAGTTTCGTCTTCGGTTTCGTCGTCACGATCGCGGAGCCGGACCTGCAGGTCATGACGAAGCAGGTTCCCTCGATGCCCGACTGGGCGCTTCTCGGGGGCGTCGCCGCCGGGGTCGCCTTCTTTCTGGTGCTGGGGGTTCTGCGCATTCTGATGCGCTGGCGGCTTTCGTACATGCTGATGGGTTTTTACGCCCTCGCCCTGCTCGTCGCCCTGAAATCCACGGATTACGTGGCCGTGGCGTTCGACGCCTCGGCGGTGACGACGGGACCGATCACCGTGCCCTTCCTTCTGGCGATGGGCGTCGGTATCGCGGCGACCACCGGCAGCCGCAGGGAGGAGGACGACAACTTCGGCATCTGCGCCCTCTGCTCCATCGGCCCCATTCTGACGGTGCTGATTATGGGCCTGTTCTACGACGCGCAGTCCACCGGCTACGAGTTTGAAACCCCCGCGATGGTCGCGGGGGCTGCGGAACTTGCCCGGCTGTTTCTGCGGGGTTTTTTCCGATCCTTCCGCGAGGTCGTGATGGTCGTCGTTCCGATCTTCTCCATTTTCATGCTCTACCAGGTGACGCATCTTCGGCTTTCCAGAACGGAGCTGGTGAAAATCGGCGTCGGCCTGCTGTACCTGATGATCGGGCTGACCTTTTTCCTCACGGGGGTCAACAGCGGCTTCATGCCGTCCGGCAAATACCTGGGGGAATCGATGGGGGCGCTTCCTTACAACTGGATTCTCGTCCCGATATGTCTCGTCGTCGGCGCCTGCGTTGTTGTGGCCGAACCCGCCGTGCACGTTCTGACAAAACAGGTCGAGGAGATAACGAGCGGCGCCGTGTCGAAGCGCGTGATGCTTTTCGGCATGGGCCTCGGAGTGGGACTCGCGATGTCGCTGGCCATGCTGCGGATGCTCATCGGCCTTTCGATCTGGTGGTGCATCGTTCCGGGTTATCTCACTGCGCTGCTTCTGACCTTTTACGTGCCGGATATATTCGTCGGCATCGGATTCGACTCCGGAGGAGTGGCGGCCGGCGCAATGAGCGCGGCGTTCGTGCTGCCGTTCACGATTGGCGTCTGCAACGCGCGGGGAGGTAATATTATGAGCGAGGCGTTTGGCGTCATCGGGATGATCGCTATGATGCCTCCGATTACGGTGCAGGCGATTGGGCTCATCTATGATCGACTGCTGAAAAAAGCGCAGCCGGCGGCGCCGGACGAAGGGAGAGGCGTGGTGGAATGAGTGCGGATATGAATGACGCGAACGGTTCCGGTGCGGACAGGGGTCCGGATTTGAATTTGGATTTGAATTTGGATCTGAATTTAAATCTGAACCTGATGACGCTTCTCGTGGTCATTTGCGATCGAAACAGGGACAAAAAAATCGTGGACCTCTTTGAGAACCGCAGTGCGGTCTGCAACCTTTCGACGCTGGCGCGCGGCACCGCCAGTTCGAAAATGCTGAGCTGTCTGGGGCTGGGAGAAACCGACAAAACGGTTCTTTTCAGCGCCATGTCGGACGGCGAGGCGCGAAAGGTTCTTGGAGAGTTGAACGACAGGCTGGACCTGAAGCAGCCGGGGCATGGGATCGCATTTACCCTTCCGGCCGGACGGAGGGCGCGGGAAAAAGATACGGAGGGACAGGGCGTGACGGAACAGGACAGGGAAAGTGGGTATGAAATGATATTCGCCGTGGTGGCCCGCGGGTATACCGAGGAAGTAATGGAGGCGGCCCGCGGAGCAAAAGCCGCCGGAGGCACCATCATCCACGCGAAAGAGTTTTCCGCGGATGCGGAAAAATTTTTTAAGGTGACCATCCAGCGGGAAAGGGAGATCGTTCTCATTCTCGCCGAACGTGGAAAAAGGGACGCCATCATAAAAAACATCATAGAAAAGGCGGGGCCTCAGACTCCTGCGGGGGCCATCGTCATCTCCCTGCCCGTGAACGCCGTCGAGGGCCTGCAGACCTGGATCCCGCCGGAAGATGTCTGCTGATGCCAATTCGCATTCAAGCAGAAGCTGATAATGCTCTCGATATTTGATTTCAATTTGGCATAAAGCTCAGGGAAGCCGCGCAAACCTTCGGTCCGCCCGGCTTCTTTGAGCTTTAATCAATCCTTCCCTGAAAAATGCTCTCTTCCATCCCCTGCCCTGTCTTACCTGGACGGTTTTGAGAGGTTCCCTATCTTTTTACGAATATTTGTGATAGTTTACTTTTAACTTTTCGCACTGGTCAACTGATAATATCGAGCCTTGCAGAATTCTGAAAGGCGGCATATTCGGGTTGATCGAGATTTGCTGTTTGTCGCACCTTTTCTGGTGCGCGGAATTTGAGAGGAGGCTGGTAATATGGCTCAACGGGCCCGATTGAGAACACGATTTGCGGTGAAGAAAAAATTCATGGCCGGCATCCTGTTTTTGCTGACCATAATCCTTGTTTTGCGGGATTCCGGAAGCGCCCTCGCCGCGGAGCCGGTTGTCGTCGGCTTCTCTCAGGTCGGCGCGGAGTCCGACTGGCGCATGGCGAATACGAAATCCATGAGGGAAACGTTCACGGAGAGTAACGGCTACAAACTGATCCTGAAGGACGCGCAGCAGAAGCAGGAAAACCAGATTGCGGCGATCAGGGAGTTTATCGAGCAGGGCGTCGGCTATATCGTTTTGGCGCCGGTTACCGAGGACGGATGGGACGGCGTGCTGAAAGAGGCGAAGGATGCGGGCGTCCCGGTCATCATCGTCGATCGGATGATAAAAACGATCGATGACAGCCTCTACTCCTGCTGGGTCGGTTCCGACTTTCGCAGGGAGGGCGGCGTCGCCGCGGCGTGGATGGAAAAAAACTTCGAGAGCGATAAAGACCTGGTGATTGCGCATTTGCAGGGAACCCTCGGCTCGTCCGCCCAGATCGGGCGTTCCGAAGGACTCCAGGCCGTGATCGACAAAAATATCGGCTGGAAACTGGCGGTCCGCGACTCCGGAGACTTCACGCAGGTGAAGGGGAAGGAAGTCATGGAGCGCTTTTTGAGACAATATCGCCATATCGATGTTTTGTTCTGTGAAAACGACAACATGGCCTTTGGCGCGATGAAGGCGATGGACGAGGCGCGGCGGAGTTATGGCGCGGACGGCGAAATAAAGATTATCTCTTTCGATGCGACCCGCAGAGGCCTTGAGGCCACCCTCAAAGGCTGGATCAGCTGCAATGTCGAGTGCAATCCCCTGCACGGCCCGCGCGTGGAGCAAATCATCAGCCGGCTCAGGAAGGGCGAGACGCCCGGCAAACTCGTCTATGTCGACGAAATCGCATTCGATGCGGCTCTCATTACACAAAAAGACGTCGCCGAGCGCACCTACTGACAATCGTCAGGGATTGATCTCTCATGGGGAAGAAAATATCGGCCAGGGCTGTGTTCATCGCCATTATCATGATGGCGATGGCGTTCTTCTACTTTGCGAGCAGGAGAGATCCATCTAAAGAGGACATCCTCCACACGGATCTTGTGCCCATGCGGGCCTTTGTAAAGAGCGGTTTCGAGCCGGCCTACGCGTCGCTTCCCGATCCGACCTGGACGGACTGGGATTTGGAACTTCCGGAGGAGCAGAGCGTCCGTATCGTCATGTCCGATCTGCCTTCCGGCGGAACGTCGGACGACGTTTCCGAATTTCTGTCGATGAAGCCTCGAAAGATCGAAGATTATACAATCCTGATCCCCTTTGACGTGAGCAGGGAGAAAATCGACGCCCTTTACGGCGACAGGCCGCTTTCCCCCGGCATATATCTGGCCGGGATCGGTGAGAACTGGGAAATTTATATCAACGGGGATACGGTTCTCAAACAGATGCACCTGAGTCCAAAGGGCGAAATCACTTCGTTTCAAAGCCGGCGCGGAGTCAGCATACCGTTTGACAGAAGATTTCTCAAAGAAGGAGAGAACTTTATCGTCATACACATCATCGGCGCCAGGAGCAGCCCTTATACCGGCCTGTTTTATGCCGCGCCGTACTACATCGGCGATTATACGAAAATATTCAACGGCGATGGAAGCCTTCGGACGGTCGCACTGTGTTCCATATATATTTTTTTGGGCCTGTACCATATGCTTTTGTACTCCCTGCGCAGATCGGACATTTATAACCTTCTGTACGGCGTTTTTTCCAGCCTTGCGGCGGTCTGTTTCTTTACACGCAGCCCGGTCATCTATCGAATATTCGAGAACACCGCGGTTACGCAACGGATCGAGTTCGCTTCGCTCTGTCTTCTGGTGTTCGTTTTTGCCGCGTTTCTGGAAAACCTCAACTTCGGCGGAATAAGGCCCGTTACGGTAGCCTACGGCGTGTCGTGCGTCGCGTTTATCGCATGTCAGTGCTTTGTCCCGATTTGGTTCGCGGTCGACCTGTGGTCCGTCTGGCAGATCATGAGCGTCGTCTTTCTGCTTTATATTGTCGGCGGCGACGTCGTCCACGCTTTTTACAGCCGGGTCAGAAAGCGGCACGGAATCAAACGCGCAGGCGGCGTTCAGGTCAGTTTCCCGGGAATGTTTTTTAAAAGCCTGTTCGATATCGAACAGGGCAATATTTTTGCACTGGTCGTACTGATTGCCGGCGCGGGCGTATTCGACATGCTGAACCCGTACGCCTCGCGCACACCCGTCCCGCTTACGCACTACGGCTTTTTCGTATTCACCCTCTCCATGTCCTTTATACTGGCCCGCATGTCCGCGAGTCGCTTCGAGATGACGGAGCAGATGAATGAAATGCTCGATACGACCGTGAAGCAGCGCACCCGACAGCTCGAGGAACAGGTGTTGATCGCCGAGACGGCCTCACGGGCGAAGGGCGACTTTCTCGCCAATATGAGCCACGAGATAAGAACGCCTCTGAACGCCGTCATCGGGATGGCGAAAATTGGCGTTAAGGCCCTCGACATTGAGCGCAAGGACTACTCGTTCGCTAAAATACACGAGGCGTCGGAGCATCTTCTGGGCATCATCAACGATATCCTCGACATGTCGAAGATCGCGGCGGGCAAACTCGAGTTCAGCGAAACCGTCTTTCGAGTCCGGGATGCCGTCATGCGCGTGAGGAACATCATGTGTTTCAGGACCGACGAGAAGAAACAGGAATTCCTCGTCAGCATCGCCGACGACATGCCGGAAGCGGTGCGGAGCGATGATCTGCGCCTCACGCAGGTGCTTACAAATCTCGTTGGCAACGCTGTCAAATTCACGCCCCTGGGCGGGCGAATCACGCTCTCCGCCTTTTTTGACGGAGAGGAGGATGGACGCTGCGTCCTTCGCTTTATGGTGGAGGACACGGGCATCGGCATAACGGAGGAACAAAAGGCCAAATTATTCAACCCCTTCCAGCAGGCCGAGAGCGACACAACGCGCAAGTACGGCGGCACGGGGCTCGGACTCGCGCTCTCCAAACAGATCGTCGAACTGATGGGCGGAAAGATCTGGGCGGATTCGACGCCCGGGCAGGGCTCGACGTTCGCTTTTACGGTCAGGGCGCCCCTCGGCGAATGGATTTCCGAAGAGACGACCGCGTGCACGGTGGAGGAAATGCGGGACGGAGAATTCAGGGACTTCGTTATTCTGCTCGCCGAAGATGTGGAGATCAACCGCGAGATCATCATAACGCTGCTTGAACCGACCGGCGTCGTCATCGAAAGCGCTGAGAACGGCAGGCAGGCCGCGGAGATGTTCGAACGGACGCCGGAGAGATTCGATCTCATCCTGATGGACGTGCAGATGCCGATCATGGACGGCTACGAGGCGGCGCGCCGCATACGGGCGGGGCATGATCCCCGGGCGGCGGCGGTCCCCATAATCGCGCTGACGGCTAACGTATTCAAGGATGATATCGAACGGAGCATGGCCTGCGGCATGAACGCGCACCTGGGCAAGCCCATCGAACTCGACAATGTGCTCTCGATTTTGCGCCGATATTTAAGTGCCTGATTATGCCGGGACAAACGCATGAAGAAGGTTAAGCAGGTATTGGTTTTATGATGAAAATATGATGAAAATCAGCTTCCGCGTCCGGTAAAAGAGCCCTCGCATCACCGGAATACGATGCTTCGGTACGCTCCGAAGGACAGCCATTTGTTGCAGAGCGCGCCCCCTTCCCTGCCAAAATTCGCGTATTCAGCGAGAAAAGCGGCGAGGTCGCCGGCCGACGAGACGTTGATCCCAAAGCCGTGCCCGTCGACAAGCGGCGCTTCGGAGTACTCGTACTCGCTCAGAGAAACCATGGAATCGACGATTCCGCCGCGAACCGATACGGCGACGGCGCTCTCCGGTATGATGACGTCGAAGTTCTCCGGGTAACGGCAGCTCTCGCCAGCGGGTATTCCGTCTCCCACCCCGTAAGTTTTCGCCGATGGAGCGAGCCTTTGGATGGCGTTGCTCGTCAGGTTGCAGTAAAACTCGTCGAAGATGCCCGAGTCGGCCGACAGCGCCCCGTGACGGAACGTCGGCGTCTTTCCGGCGGCGACTCCGACCGTTTCTATGACTCCGCACGCCGACGTGGCGTTGCTCACCCGGTCGATCAGCAGAACCTCTCCCAATGTCCTGTGCGATTTGAAAGCGTCCATGACGGCGTCCTGCGAAAGGGCCACGTCGCACAGCCCGAGTTCGTTTTTCGTCAGGCTGGGGGACGCGAGGCGCTCGCCGGTATCGACGTCCACTCTGTGGCGTATGGTCGTCACGACGCCCGGCAGCGTTTTCGTCCCCGTTTTAACCAGATAGTCCATACCGGGAACGAGAGGCGCGTCGTCCATCCACAGCATCGAGACGGTGAACGTGTTCGCCACGGACAATCCCGCGTCCCGGGCGAGCACGCAGCCGCGCGAGACGTCGACCTCGCGGTCGAGACACAGGGTGACGGGACGCCCCGCCGACGCCTCGGCGGACTCGCGGTCCGTCAGGAAAACGCGTTTCACGATGGCTTTTTCCCCGCTCGGCAGCGCCGTCACTTCGTCTCCCAGGCGTACTGTCCCGCACTCCACCTGTCCCTGAAAGCCCCTGAACGTCTGATCGGGACGGCAGACACGCTGCACCGGCATGTAAAATCCCCTCTCGTCGCCGCCGCTTTTTATATCCACGTTCTCGAGGGACGAGATCAGGGTTTCCCCCGAGTACCACGGCATCCGCTCCGAGGGGCGCGTCACGTTGTCGCCGCCGGTGGCCGAGAGGGGGATGATGCGGATGGATTCGAGAGAGAGCGCGTCCTTCAGCTCCATGATGTCGGAGGCTATCCTGTCAAACGCGGCCCGTTCGCAGCCCACGAGATCCATCTTGTTCACGGCGAATACGAAGCAGCGTATGCCCATCAGCGCGCATATTCTGGCGTGACGTCTCGTCTGAGTGAGTACCCCGCGCGACGCGTCCACCAGTATGACGGCAAGCTCGGCGAACGAGGCGCCAACCGCCATATTTCTCGTATACTCGTCATGGCCCGGCGTATCGGCCACGATGAAGCTCCGGGCGCGGGTCGTGAAGTATCGGTACGCCACGTCTATCGTGATGCCCTGTTCCCTCTCGGCGATGAGGCCGTCCAGCAACAGGGAGTAATCGATCTCCCCTCCCCTGCCGCCGACCCGGCTCTCCAGCTCGAGCGCCTGTTTCTGATCGGTGTACAGCAATTTGGCGTCATAGAGAAGGCGCCCGATAAGGGTGGATTTGCCGTCGTCCACGCTGCCGCAGGTGATGAATTTGAGCAGTCCCCTCATATTAAAAGTATCCTTCCCGCTTCCTTCGCTCCATGCTCCCGGCGCCCTCGTAGTCGATGACGCGGCTCGTGCGCTCGGACGTCGTGACGCTCAGGGTCTCCTCTATTATCTCGTCGAGGCTGACGGCCTCGGATTCGTATCCCCCGGTCAGCGGGTAGCAGCCGAGCGTACGGAACCTCACCTTTCTCCGCTCCACCCTTTCGCCCGGCAGCAGGGGCATGCGTTCGTCGTCCATCATGATGATGTTGCCGCCGCGAAACACCACCGGCCTCACGTCGGCGAAATACAGCGGCACGATGTCGATGTTCTCCCGTCTGATATACTGCCAGATGTCCTTCTCCGTCCAGTTCGAAATGGGAAACACCCGAATGCTCTCTCCCCTGCCGATCCGGGAATTATAGAGCTTCCACATCTCCGGACGCTGGTTTTTAGGATCCCACGCGTGAGAGGCGTTGCGGAACGAAAATATCCTCTCCTTCGCGCGCGACTTTTCCTCGTCGCGCCGTCCGCCCCCCAGGGCCGCGGTGAATCCGTATTTGTCGAGCGCCTGTTTCAGGGCCTGAGTCTTCATTATGTCCGTGTAGGCCGCTCCGTGGTCGAAAGGGTTTATCCCGCGCGCGATCCCGTCCTCGTTGCGGTAGACAAGAATTTCGACTCCGCGCTCGCGCGCCATCCGGTCCCTGAACTCTATCATCTCCCGAAATTTCCACGTCGTGTCGATGTGAAGAAACGGGAAGGGCGGTTTTTGCGGATAAAACGCCTTCAGGGCGAGATGCAGCATGACTGAGCTGTCCTTGCCTATGGAGTAGAGCATGACGGGACGCTCGCACTCCGACGCCACCTCCCGGATGATATATATCGACTCGGCCTCCAGTTCGTCGAGGTGCGTCAGAGTTTCCGTTTCGATCGTCCCGGGGCGTTCCATGCCAGTCCTCCTCTCCAAAAAATTTTCCGCCTGAACGACGTTCAGTATGCGTTCGATTCGTCGCGTCGGACAGATATTCTCAATACCGTCCCGTCTCTTCTTCGAAAAATCCACTCCAGAGCGCGGCCCTCGTCCCTGACGCTCATGATCGCGCCGTCGCCGCCGATGTCGGCGCCGAGGAAGTACGATATGGCTCCCGACCGGCACTCCTTCAAACAGGACGCGCAGCCCCAGCAATCCCCGGGGCGGCGTATGCAGGCCCTGCCGCCGGGGGCTTCGAGCGTTATGAGGCTTCCGGGGCACACGGACGCGCAGAGCCCGCACCCCGTACAGGCGTCAGGGTCGATTCGAATGCTCACAGACCTCTCTCCCCCTCGCTATGTCCCTGTATATGATCTCGATTTTGCCGTTTATCATCCTGGAGTTCACAAATTTTAAATAATTTTCGTCATCGCGCTTCGGGTAATCGGCGTGATCGGCGAAAGGACCCCATCGCGTCTCCTTCCTGGCGCCGAGATGAGCGATGACGCTTCGACAGAGCAGGAGGCGTTCTTTGAGTTCGCATATCCGCACGGCCTCGCGCATGTCCGCGGCGCGCAGGTCCCCGGCAAGAGATTCCAGGGCCTCTATTCTCTCCCCGGCCTGAGCCAGTTGCGCATTGTTGTACCTGTAGCCCGACGAGATGCCGCCCGCTCCCCTGTCCATGGCTGTCTGCATGGCCTCCTCGATATCGTCCGCCGTGAAGATGGCGCGATCCCTCCCGAGCCAGCTCTCGACATTGAAGCGCAGATTTTCGACGAATGATCCGAGAACATCGCGTGAGGCGCGCGGCGTCAGGTCTCCTTCTACCTGCCGCAGCGCCGACAGAGCGGCTATTTCTCCCTCCGCCATCGCGCCGGTCACGTATTTCTGGGGACATCCTCCGGACACGTCGCCGGCGGCGTAAAGGCCGCGGAGCGTCGCGCGTCGCCCCGTATCCGTCCAGTAGCCGCTCGCCGTGTGCCCGCCGACGATATACGGCTCCGTGCCCTCGATCTCGACGTCGCTCTCATGAGGGCCGGACCCCGATTCGAGCCACTTCAGAGTCTGGGCCGGGGCCATATTCAGGTATGCCCTGTAAAGCTGATCCTCCTGGTCCGGAGTTATTCCCCGCGTCCGCAGATAACACGGCCCGCGACCCTGCCGGCTCTCCTCGACCGCGCCGCGGAGGCGCTCCCACGTGGAAAGCCCGTAACGCTCCTCGTAATACTCCCCGAGAGAATTGACCTGCCGGGCGCCCACGCCCTGCGCGATGGTCCCCGTCGGCGCGATCGTGTCCCTGCATCGGAGGGCGATAAATCGCATCTCGAGCGTCGTCATCTCGGCGCCGGCCCTGATGCCCATGGCGTAACCCGCGCCGGTGTTGAACGGCGGGTACCACATCCTGTGGCGCGAAAACCCCGGGCTGTTCGGCCTGTAGAGGCCGGACGCGCCCCCGGTCGCGCAGATGACGGCGCGAGCCTCGAAAACGTATAAAATTTCCTCGTCGACGCCGAGGCCAACGGCGCCGAATACGTTTTCTCCATCAGCGACGCAGTCCACGATATTGACGCGATTCAGGACCCGCACATTTTCCAGCTTCGACACGGCGCCGGCCAGTATGGGTTTTATGTTCTCGCCGTTGATCCTGATGTTGCGGTTTCCCCTCGCCGCGTAACTTCCGTCCCGGTTTTTCAGGATGACGAGCCCCAGGGATTCGAGGCGTTCGGCGGCCCTGTTGAAGCCGCGGGCGGCGGACAACAGCAGATCGTCCCGCGCTATGCCGGCGGCGTCGTTCCTCGCGTATTCCGCATAATCCTCCGGGGTCCTTCCGGGAACAATGTACGCGTTAAGCGCGTTCACTCCGGCCGCGAGGCAGCCGCTCCGTTTTATATTGGCCTTCTCGGCCACGATCACGCTTACGGACGGATGTTCCCCAAGGGTCAGCGCCGCCTGGCATCCGGCGGTCCCGCCTCCGATGATCAGCACATCGCACCCGAACCTGATCTCTCTGAGCGATTTGGCCATTATCCGCCAAAATTCTCATTCATCGAATTTTTCATTCATTGAACGCCCCATTCGTCAGCACCCCGCTGGCCGCGCCTGCGAGGGCTAAATATAAATGTCGTTCTCCTTCAGATTCGCGTTATCGAGTATTCGAGCCTCGTTGCCGTCGAATACGTAGATGCGGCGAATCAGGACGCTGACGGTCTCCCCCGCGCGTATCTCTTCCTTGTCCAGCGGGTGATTCGCCGTGAGCAGAATGCTTCCCACCCGAATCTTCAGCTCCATGCAGTTGCCCCGAAACGCCGACTCTTCCACGACGCCGTCCTCGATGCTTCTGACGTACCGCTCGAGCCTGCCGCTCTTTTCCACCCTGATGAACTCGGGACGGATCACGGCCTGGGAAAATCCTTCGGCGGCCCCGAAGCCCTTGAGCCAGCCCGCGTCGTCCAGCACGTCCGAACGGCCTATGAAACGGGCTACGAAGGGAGTGGCGGGCTGTTTGTATATTTCGACGGGGGATCCGGCCTGCTCGATGCGGCCGGCGTTGATCACAACGATCTCATCCGCGACCTCGACCGCCTCGTCCTGGTCGTGGGTGACGAATATGCTCGTTATCCGAAGCGACTCGATCACGCGCCTCAGCCACCTGCGCAGCTCCTGGCGGACTTTGGCGTCTATGGCGGCGAACGGCTCGTCAAGGAGCAGGAGATGCGGGTTTGGAGCGAGGGCGCGCGCGAACGCGACCCTCTGCTTCTGGCCTCCCGAGAGCTGATGAGGATATCGGCGATCGAGCCCGTCGAGCCCCACGAGACCGATGAGCTCGCCGACGCGTTTTTTTATTGCGTCGCGGCTCTCGCGCTTCACCCTGAGGCCGAAAGCTATGTTGTCGAATACCGTCATATACCTGAACAGGGCGTAGTTCTGAAACACAAAACCTATGCCGCGCCTGCCGGCGTCCACGTCGTTGACGCGCCTGCCGTCGATGATGATGTCCCCCGAGTCGGGGGTCTCGAGCCCCGCGATCATCCGCAGGATCGTCGTCTTCCCGCTGCCGCTCGGCCCCAAAAGCCCGATGAGCCTGCCCTTGTCGATGCCCAGACTGGCGTTGTCCGACGCCATGTAATCTCCGAAGGACTTGGATATATTCCTCAGTTCGAGGTACTTCACAGGCTCATCTCCTTCTTCCCCCTGTACTCGACAATATTTCTGGCTATCAGTATCACGACAGCCATCAGCACGAGGATCGACGAGACCGCAAAAGCCTGCGAGTATTTGTACTCGTTGTACAGTATCTCGACGTGCAGGGGCAGGGTGTTCGTCTTTCCCCGAAGATGCCCCGACAGCACGGAGACGGCCCCAAACTCGCCCATGGCCCTCGCCGTGCATAGTATGACGCCGTACAGCAGCGCCCACCTGATGTTGGGAAGCGTCACCCTGAAGAAGATGACGAAACCGCTCGCCCCCATAAGCGCGGCGGCCTCCTCCTCCTCGTTCCCCTGCGCGTTCAGGACGGGTATGATCTCCCTGGCCA
>JAITPZ010000289.1 GCA_031289165.1 Synergistaceae bacterium | reverse complement strand
ATACTCGCTCATCAAACTGCCAAAAAGCATCCGCGTCTCGTCAATCGCCTGTTGGATTACAAATTTTGATTTGTCGGCTTGAGCGGCGAAGGATGCGAAGCGGATTTGGAGATCAAGGGGCGGGGTTTGAAACATAAGTGTTTTCAATTTCACGCCTGGGAGGTGAGCAATCGTAGCGGAACTTGCAATCCCATCAAAATTAGTCGTATAGGCTTTGAAATACATTGACCAAGCAATGTATTCCGGCACGCAAATTTCACTATTGCACCTGATCCGATGTAACGCCTTCTGAAAAAAACAATTCTCCCTTTCTTCTTTCCAAATCGCAGTGCGTCCCACTTCGCCACCTTCACACACCAGCAGATCGCCAGCTTCCAAAGCAAATTCTGCTCTATCTGCTTCGTCAAAATCCATAGTATTGAGTTTAGAAAAATCGAAACGAAACCACTGAACATTGAAATTTGCAAGATATTTGTATTGGTAATCTCCTGTTTGCTGTTTCGCATCCAACATTTTTCCAAGGCGCGTGGTCGCAATTTGATCTAGTCGTCTAACTGGCCAACCCATGTCATTCGTAACTGGGTTCCCGAACATCTCGATAAACCGGGATTTGACCAGCAAATCTAATTCGGTAAGCTGCTTTTTGCGCAACCTGATGATTTCGGCAACGGTGTCCAGCGTGACGGCGATTTTACGCTGGACGTCGAGAGGGGGGAGGGGGATTCTGTATGCTGTTATAATTTTTTCATCTACCCTTGGCAGATTTGCTCCATGTGCATGAATTGACGCATAAGATACGAAATTTTTGTGACGCAGTACAGAAGAAATGTAGTATTTGTCTGCAATGGCTTCGTTAATCAATAGAGGATATATATCTGTACTACAGACACCTGAAAAATCTGGAAGTGCGACTTTATTGAGATTAGGACGCAATTTCCCATACAAAATATGACGGTTGTCGAATGCCAATTTGGCACTCTTTATTTCTCCATCAACTAACGTCCGGGTCGATACTATTTCACCAGAGTTTTTTGCAATATGTTCAAGGCCTACGTAAAGGGCAGATGTCGTGTTTTCAGGTAGAACCGTTACTTTCTCTACTGTTAGAACATCTCCCAACCGCGCCATCTTCCATTTACTCATCAAGCATCCCCCGCAACTCTTCCATCCTGTCCGCGATAGTCAGGGAAAGCTCGTCGAGGCGGGTCAGGATGACGAGGGGGGAGTCGTATTCCACTTTTTCATACACGGTCTCCTTGTAGCGGTTGATGGAGAGGTCGCAGGCATTGGCGGCGATGTCGGCTTTGTCCACGAGAAAGCTCCGGTCGGTTCGCGCGCGGCCCGCCTCGCCCGCGAGGTTATGAAAGCGCGCGAGAATGTCGGGAATGTCGTTGTCCGCCGTCTCCGCGCGTTTGTCGTCCAGGCTGTAGCCGTCGGCCTTCATGTCGTAGAACCAGACCCTGTCCGTGCCGCCCGCGCCGGTTTTCGTGAATACCAGCACGGCGGTGGATACGCCCGCGTAGGGCTTGAACACGCCGCTCGGCATGGAGATCACGGCCCGAAGCTGATGGTTTTCCACCAGCTCCCGCCGCAGCGCCTTATGCGCGTTTGTCGTGCCGAAAAGCACCCCGTCGGGCACGATGCAGGCGCAGCGGCCGCCCTTTTTCAGCATACGCAAAAAGAGCGCCACGAACAGCAGTTCTGTTTTTTTTGTGCTGCACACGGCCTTCAGGTTGTCGCTGATGCTCTCCTCGTCCACCGTCCCGGTGAAGGGAGGATTGGCGAGGATGACGTCGTATTTCGAGGAGACCTCATTTTGTTTGGAAACGCTGTCTTCGTAGTCGATGTCGGGATGCGTGATCGAGTGAAGCATCAGGTTCATGGCGGAGATGCGCAGCATGGTGGCGTCGGAGTCGAAGCCGGAAAACGTCTCGCCGGCGAATCGGTCCCACTGCCCGGAGGTCATGACGGCCTCGTAACGCTCGCGGATGTATTCAGCGCTCGACACCAGAAAACCCGCCGTGCCGCAGGCCGGGTCGCAAATTCTATCGTCCGGGCCGGGGGCGACGAGGCGGACCATCATGTCGCGGATGTGCTTCGGCGTGCGGAACTGCCCGTTCTGACCGGCGGTGGAGAGCTTGCCCAGCATGTACTCGTACAGGTCGCCCAGCATGTCCCGGTCGGCGATGTCGTGCTCATAGAGCTCGTCGAGGCCGGTGACGACTTTTTGGAGCAACTGCTTCTTGCCTTCCGGAAAAAGAAACATGGCGTCTCGCATGTAGCGGGAAAAAGCGGTGTCCGTGTCCGTGCCGTTCATGTTTTTGATGAAGGGGAAAACCTTTTGGCCGACGATCTCGTAAATCTTCCGGGCGTCTTTATCTTTGAATTTGTTCCAGCGCATGGACTGCCCCGCCTCGGTCTCAGGGAAGATTCTGGGCCGGGAAGCGACGCCCAGCGCCTCCAGGCTTTCGGTCTCCAGCTCGTGCTCGTCCAGAGAACGTATGAACATCAGGTAAGTGAGCTGCTCGATGACTGTAATCGGGTTAGTGATGCCGCCCGCCCATATGTCCTGCCAGATTTTGTCAACTTTATTTTTAATCTCGCCTGTGATCATGAGTACAAACCTCTATTCTCCAGGTTCCTTAATTTCGAATCCATGCTGCTGAAGGCAGTTTCACTTTCGTGTGCCCCCGACTTCTTCATGTACATCATATTCGTTCCCGCAGGGAAATTCAATTGTATGGCGACAAAACCAGTTATATCCTTCCATGGGAAACGGCGTTCTCGCCTTTTCCGGATCGTTCTGCTTCTCCAGGATCGGAATAACCTGTTCAGAGTCTAAAATTCAGGGGTGAGATGTCGAGGTGAATATCGGCGGGCGTCGCGGGTGGGTCGTCGTGTCGGATGACGAGGATTAAACAGGGGAGACCGAAGTCTCCCCTGTTTTTATATCGAAGCGTCCTGTTTCCCCAAACCTGTCATCTCATTAAAAGCGTCGATCTTTTCGTCGATCACGTCGGCCATTTTGTGAACGTTGTCCCAGTAGTCGCGGTCGTACCACTGGGCGTCCAGCTCATCGGAGGTCCTCCCCTGCTGCTCCACCCACGTGTAGTATTTCAGGTTGTGGATGCGCTTCCGGTCGTAGTACGAAAGCTCCTGCATCCCGTCGATGCCCATGCCGAGCACATGACGGTTGTGGTCGATCGCCGCCCGCGTCTCCGTGTAGGCGCCCTGGAGGGCGTTCATCTCCGCGAGGCGCGAGCCGTACATCTCCATGGAATCGGTGAATACCGTCATGATGACGTCGTTTTCGGTCAGCTCCCAGTATTTCGCCATCTTTATCGCCATGGCCACGTTGGCCGCGCCGGAGATTCCCATCAGGGGGAGCTTTTCGATATCCGCGCCCCGCACGCCGATGCTCCTCAGATATTTGTGTCCCTCGGGCTCGTTGCAGAAGCGGATCATGGCCATGCAGGCGTTGTCGTCGATCGCGAACACGGCGTCCGTGTTCTTCACGTTGTGCACCCAGGGCACATGCTTGTCGCCGATGCCCTCGATGCGATGCTCGCCAAATCCGTTCCAGATCAGGGTTGGACACTGCAGGGCCTCCCCCACTCCGAACTTCGAGTGCGGAAAGACCTCCTTCAAATAGTCGCCCGCGGCCGTCGTTCCTGCGGAACCGGAGGTCACCACCGCCCCGGCGAAGCGATCCCCCGGACCCCGTACGTCGTTGAAAAGCTCCTCCATCGCGCTGCCCGTGATCGCGTAGTGCCACAGGTGGTTGCCCATCTCCTCAAACTGGTTGAAGATCATGGCCTCGGGACGCGTGGCGCGGATTTCGGCGACCTTGTCGTAGATCTCCCTGACGTTGCTCTCCGTGCCCGGCGTCGCGATGATCTCGCCCGCGACGGTCGCGAGCCACTCGAAACGCTCCCTGCTCATGCCCTCAGGCAGAATCGCCACCGACTCGCAGCCCAGAAGCTGGGCGTTGTACGCGCCGCCGCGGCAGAAGTTTCCGGTGGAGGGCCACACGGCCCTGTGTCGCGTCGGGTCGAACTGCCCCGTCACCAGGCGCGGGACGAGACAGCCGAAGCTGGCGCCGACCTTATGGGCGCCGGTGGGGAACCACTTCCCGCACAGGGCCAGGATGCGCGCCCTCACGCCCGTGATCTCGCGCGGCATCTCGAAGAAGTTGACCTTTCCGTAGAGCCCGCCCGACTTCTGCGGCTGGTTCTTCCACGTGATGCGGAAGAGGTTCGCCGGATCGACGTCCCAGAGCCCCGTGCGCTGCAATTTTTCCCTTATCCCCCCCGGCGTGTGCAGGTCGGGGTTCTTCATCTGCCTGAAGGTCGGGATCAGGACGTTACGCTTCTTCGCCGCCTCCACGGATCGCTTCAGGTTTTCCTCGTTCATCGTCAGGTCGATCATCGGTCCTGTCCTCCCCTTATTCCAGATCCGGATAGGCGGGAAACTCTGCGCACAGCGCCCGGACTTCTTCTTTCACCGCTTTACGCAGTCCCTCGTTCTCCACGTCTTTTGCTATGCGCTCGATCCACCCGGCGACGCGTTTCATCTCCGGTTCCCCAAAGCCCCGCGTTGTCACCGCCGGCGTGCCGATGCGGATTCCGCTCGTGATCGTTGGCTTCTCCGTGTCGAACGGCACCGCGTTCTTGTTCACCGTCAGCCCCGCCTGGTTCAGCGCGTGCTCCATGACCTTTCCCGTCAGTCCCCTGTTGCGCAGGTCCAGCAGCATCATGTGGTTGTCCGTCCCGCCGGAGACCAGATTGAAGCCGTAGCCCGTCAGCGCATCCGCCAGCGCCTTCGCGTTGATCAGTATCTGCTTCTGATAGTCTTTGAAGGAGGGCTCCAGCGCCAGTTTGAACGACACGGCCTTCGCCGCGATGGCGTGCATCAGGGGCCCCCCCTGCATCCCGGGAAATATCATTTTGTCCAGTGCCTTCGCGTGTTCCGCCCTGCACATCACCATGCCGCCGCGCGGCCCCCGCAGGGTCTTGTGCGTCGTCGTCGTCACGAAATCGCACCAGGGCACGGGATCCTTGTGGAGCTTCATCGCCACGAGCCCCGCGATATGCGCAATGTCGAACATCAAAAGCGCGCCCGCCTTCTTCGCTACCCCATAAAACGCCTCCGCGTCGATCTCGCGCGGGTAGGCACTGGCCCCGCAGACGATCATCTTCGGCCTGAACTCCATGGCCTTCTTCTCGACGTCGTCCATATCGATCCGGCCGTCTTCCTTTCTGACCCCGTAGTGGACGAAGTTGAAGAGTTTGCCCGAGAAGTTGACCGCCGACCCGTGCGTCAGATGTCCTCCGTGCGCGAGGTCCATCGCGAGAATCGTGTCGCCCGCCTGGAGCGTGGCGAAGTAAACGGCCATGTTGGCCTGCGAGCCGGAGTGAGGCTGAACGTTGACGTGGTCGCACCCAAAAAGTTTTTTGGCGCGCTCGCGGGCCAGGTCCTCCGCGACGTCGACGACCTCGCACCCCCCGTAATACCGCGCATGGGGATAGCCCTCGGCGTATTTGTTGGTCAGCACCGACCCCAGCGCCGCCAGAACCGCGGGATGCACGATGTTCTCCGAGGCGATCAGCTCTATCCCCTCCTCCTGACGTTTGCGCTCCCCCGTGTACACAGCGTAGATCTCAGGGTCCGTCACCGCAAGAAACTGTTTTGCCGTTCTCATCGCTCTGTCTCCTTCCTGAATTATGCTCAGGGGAGGCGAAGCCTGTTCGCGCCTGGTGCTCGCCGGCCTCCCTGAAACTGCTGAAACAACCGATTTTCAAGGGGTCGTGGACCTCTTGACCCCATTAGAAAAATTTGTTTAAATTTTTATGTTGCGCTCGAAGTCGGCCAGGTCGGGGGAGGTCGTCACCGCTTTGCCGGCAGACTTTTGGGCGCTGGCGATGTCCTTCAAACCGTTTCCCGTCACCACGACCGCGACCCGTTCCGACGCGCTCAGAAGTCCGGACAGGGCCGCCTTTTTGAAGCCCGCGAATGCCGCAGCGCCGGCGGGTTCTCCGAACACGCCGGTGCTGCGGGCCAGCTCCGGGATCGCCTCCAGAATCTCCTGATCCGAGACCGCGATCATGTCGCCCTTCGTGTTCCTCACCGCGCGCAGGGCCTTCGCCCAGTTGCGCGGGGAGCCCACCGAAATGCTGTCGGCCAGGGTATCCGCGCGGCCGAACGTCACGCGCGAGGCCCCGGCCCTGAAGGCGGCGTATATGGGAGACGCGCCCTCGGCCTGCACGCCCGTGATCTTCGGCAGACGCTCAATCAGCCCCAGCTCCTTCAGGTCGGCGAACCCCTTGTAGAGGCCCCCTGTGCAACAGCCGTCGCCCACGGAGATGAACACGCGATCCGGGACGTCCCAGCCGAGCTGTTCGGCAATTTCCATCGCGCAGGTTTTTTTTCCCTCCACAAGCCAGGGATTGATCGCGCAGTTGCGATTGTACCACCCAAACTTATCGATCGCCGCGGTCGCCAGATTGAAAGCGTCGGCGTAGTCGCCCTTCACCAGAACGACCGTCGCGCCGTAGACCAGAAGCTGCGTCACTTTCGCCGCGGGGGCCTGCTCCGGGACGAAGATGAAGCTCTTCAAACCC
>JAITPZ010000145.1 GCA_031289165.1 Synergistaceae bacterium | reverse complement strand
TCTCCGATGGAAATCTGTCCGCCGTCCGGCTCCTCCAGGCGGTTGATGCAGCGGATCAGCGTCGACTTGCCCGCGCCGCTGAAACCGACGACCCCGAAGATGTCCCCCCGATCTATTTCGAGGTCGACGCCCTTCAAAACGGCAAAACTTTTATCCCGCGCACGGAACGTCTTTCTGAGATCCGATATCCGTATGAAGGGTTTTCCCGCCCCTCCCCCGTTCACGGGCGTCGCCAAATTTCTCACCTCCTGGCCGTCTAGTTGTACGTGTCGAGGGCTTTGGTGTAGATGTCCTCTATCAGGCGCAGGCCCCCTCTGTAGCCCGCGTACCGCGTGGTCAGCACCAGCCTGTAGGGAGAGGGCAGGCCGGCGGAGAGGAAGTCGTAGTTTTTATCCTTCGCCAGCTGCTTGTCCCAGCCCCCGCCGATAATCAGGCCGCGCCCCTCGTGCGCCGTCCCCCGGATCTGTTCCTGCGCGAGGCCGGCGTCGGGCTGGAAGAATACGGGAATGCTCTTTTTGTCGGAGATTCGCGCCATTTCCTCCCGAATCCCCTCGTGGCGCTCCTCCGGGACGTTGTCCGTCACGAACTGCTCCCTGGGAACGATGCCGGTCTCGTGCAGCAGAAACCTGCTCATGCCGACGACGTAACTGGCCTCGTGAAGGATATGGACGAACCCCGGCAGGCCGTATCGGAACTCCAGCAAAAACGTCGCCAGGCTGTCCAGCTCCTCGTAAAACACGCTTTCCTCCCGCGCGATGAACGCCTCCGCCTCCTCCGAAAGGTCCGCGCCCGCCTCCCGGGCGAACTCGACGACGCCCCGCAAAAACCGCGTCGTCTCGTTGCCCCCGATCGGAAGATACGGAAAGTTATAAAAGGGCTGGCCGTACTTCTCCCGCAGATGCTCCGCGGCCTTCAGCCCGTACCACGGGGAAACGACGATGTTGAAATTCGCCCGCGGAATGCTCTTCCACTCCTCGACTCCCCCCGAACGGGGCCCGAAGAGGACGTTCACCCTCAGCCCGACGCCCTCAAGAACGCGCCTGAACTCCTCCAGGTTCCCCTTCCAGAACGGATCCTGGTAAGGGATCGTCGCGAAAAGGTTGACGAGTTTCGGGTCCTTTTCGGTGTTGTTGTACGCGTAAAGATCCACGTACTGATCGACGATCGCATTGACGACGAGGTCGTGCGCCTCGAAGTTGCTGCATTTGAAGCCGGGAGTATCGACGTACACGATGGGCCTGCCCTCGCCGGCGAACTTTTTTGTGACCTGCCCCGCGTCGTCCCCGACGATCGCCGAGGTGCACCCCGTCAGCACCACCTGAAGATCCGTGTCCAGCACCCTGTACGTGTTGCGGATGAGGTTCTCCAGTTTTTCCTCTCCCCCGAAAACCACCTCTCTCTCCGTAAAGTTCGTGCAGGGCGCGGTGCTACCCCCGGCGTATCCCTTGGCCCGGTCGAAGAACCCCGTGACCATAGTCCCGCACCCCGGTCCCGAGTGCAGAATCGGCACGGCCCTCGGTATCGCGACCACCGTCTGCATCGCCCCAATCGCGCACATGAACCGCTGCTGCTCGATCGCCCCGGACATTTACGACGCCTCGCCTCGACAGAAAAGAGCCGAAGGTCCGGGGAAAGTACAGAAACGCCCTACCGGTCGACGCTTTGCGTATAAAAGAACGCCGCTCGAATTCATCTCTTCGCTCGCCTCGCAATCATGAAATAAAAACAAAAACAAAAAGGCCGGCTCCCCGATGAAAGCCGACCTCTAAATCAAAATATTCGTTTTGATTTGGTGATTTCAGGGATTCATCATGGCAAATAAAAATCCGTATGTACATGTGCGCGGCAGACATCACACATCATCGATCCGCACATACACCTGTTTCCCATAACGCTGTTTTTTCCGCCGCCGAATACGTTCACCGGAATCGCTCCATTCCCGTAAATTTAAAACTTATAACATATATATGTTTTACATAAATTACAAAGCATTATATCCGTACTGTCCCGTTTGTCAAGCTCCGTTTTCTTCGGGCGCTCCGAGGAACGTCCAGGGATCCTGCTCCAGCCACCACTTCGAGTACGGCATAACCGTGTGCTTCGCCAGGTTCTTCACGAATTCGTCGTTTTCGATGGTATTCACGATGCGCCGGCCGTATTTGACGAGGCCCTCGTATCCCATTCCGTAATGTTCGTCCCCTATCAGAAGAGACGGGATTCCGAACTTCGCGCCCCAGAGCGTCATGCCTCCGTGTCGCGCCAGAAGGACGTCCGGCCTCAGCCTGTTGAGGATGTTCACCAGCTCGAACTCCTGTTTGTTGCAGACGTTGTAATCGGGAACGTCCCCGTACGTTTCCACGAGGTTATTGAGCGAGTCCAGCGAACTCACGCCCTTGTCGTAAACGGGGTCGTGATGAAATATCGCGGCGCCCAGAGGGCGCAGTCCCAGCTCCCTGAGAAGCCCCAGAAGCGCGTGCCCGTGCGACGCGCCGGCCGTCACGTAGGCCGTCTTTCCACTCAGCTGTTTTCGGAGGGATTCGATCTCCGGAAGCCACCGCTCTCGTTCCTCCCGCAAAAACACCTCGACCTCGGCCCCTCTGTCGGTCATCCTGCCCAGCTCCCGAAACCATTTCTCCGTCTGATCGACGCCGTAGGGCGGGGATACGCTGATCTCCGGAACGCCGAACTCCTGTTCGAGGGCGGCGGCCAGATAGGAGCCCAGGGTCGAGCAGATCTGAACCGTGGCGACCGCCTCCGAGGACGCCTCTATCTGCTTCACCGTGGCGTAGGGCGTCAGGTAATTGGCCCTCAGATTCAGCCTTTTAAACCACTCCCCGAACACATCCGTTCCCCAGAAATTCACGATGTTGACCAGGTCCGGCTGCTTCTTCACGGCCGGTTTTATCAGCTTCCGCGCCACCCCGTGGTATCCGGCGTCGAAGCCGGAGGTCCATATTTTGGATCGGAACCCCTCGCAGAAGATGGGAGACACCGGGATGCCGATTTCCTGCTCGACCTGCTCCGCCGTCCCCTGAACGTCGTCGCCGATGATCCCGGACGCGCAGGTCGTGACGATGAAGATGACGTTGGGCCTCACCCTGTCGTAGACTTCGCGGATGGTCGCGGCCAGCTTCTCGTTTCCGCCGTAGACCGTGTCGTGTTCATCCATGTTCGTGCTGAATATGCGCCTCTGCTGCGGGTTTTCGACGCCGCGGTGCTTCCCGTTGACCCGGTACGTAAAGGCATAGTCGTGGAGGCGTCCCGCGCAGCCGATCGGCCCGTGGCTGATGACGGCGCTGTCCTGGATCAGGGCGACGGCGCAGGTGGCGTTACCGGTTGAACAGCCGAGGCACTGGCTGAAGGATCGCTCGGAATCCGTCAGTTCGCCGCATTTCGCGCACCGCACCAGCTCCGCCGCGGTGCCTTTGAAACCCGTTATCGAGCCCAACCTGTTCTCTCTCACCTGCACCTCGGCTGCTTTCAAATTGACGGTACTCATATCTATCGCTTCCTCTCCCCTTATTAGTTATCTCGCTGACGCCGAGCCGTACAGGAGGCTCACGATGGAATTGCATAAATCCGGCAGACAGACCACCAGAGCCTGTGGAAGGAGTGGTGATTCCTCCCGTTTATAAAAGCGTCGTTGGTGAAATTTCATCGGCGACGTTTTTTCCTGTATTCGATTGTCGGCTTTGACTCGGCTCGTAAGTACCGTCGTTTTGCAAAAGCTCCCAAACTTTGTGGGTGAGCCAAGTGTAGTCCGCTGAGACACGCATGTCCGCCGCCCTGCGCGGACGCGGAAGGTTTATGTTCAGAACACGTTTTATCCTGCCGGGTCGGGCACTCATCACGGCCACGCGGTCGGCGAGGAAAACTGCTTCCTCAATGCTGTGCGTGATGAAAATAATTGTTTTTTGGGTCTTCTCCCAAATGCTCAAAAGCTCGTCTTGCAGGTTTTCGCGGGTTTGTGCGTCCACCGCCGCAAAAGGCTCATCCATGAGCAGCACCTTCGGATCATACGCCAAGGACCTGGCAATGGCGACTCTTTGGCGCATACCGCCCGAAAGCTCATTGGGATAACGGTTCTCGAAACCGTTCAGCCCCACGAGGTCGATGTATTTTTTGCAGATGTCCAAGCGTTCCTTTTTGGGTACACGTTTGACCTCCAGCCCGTATTCCACATTTTTAATAACGCTTCTCCAGGGAAACAGCGCGTAGTTTTGCATGATGAATCCCCTGTCCAGCGCCGGGCCTATAACCAATTTCCCATCGATGTGGATATCTCCAGATTTTGGTTTGGAAAGGCCCGCCAGTATATCCAAAAGCGTGGATTTCCCGCAGCCGGACGGCCCCACAATCGTCACAAAAGACCCCTCGTCGATGGAAAGGCTGAAATTTTCCAAGGCGATAAGCTCCTCTTTTTTCCATTTTTCAGAGCTGCGCAGATAGT
>JAITPZ010000270.1 GCA_031289165.1 Synergistaceae bacterium | reverse complement strand
AAAGCAGACGGAGCAGAAAAACCTTCTGGATCTCCTGCGCAGAGTGCGGGAACTGGACCTCAAACAGAGGGAGAAGGATCCTCAGATCGTGGAGCTCCAGAGCGTCGCACGGCAGCTGGAGGAGACGGTAAGGGAACTCGGCGAAAAATATGACGCGGACCATGCCCGTCTGGAAAAATCGCGAATCCGGATGCGGGACGTTCAGAAATTTTTGCAGAGCAACGCCGCCGATGAAAGGCTCGTCGAGCAGCTGGCGGGAATTCGGACGCGCTTCGAAGCCCTGTGCGGCGCCATTGAAAAACGATCCCGCCTGGCCGGGGAGTGCGCCGCCGCGGAAAAACTGAAGCAACGGGCGCAGAGCGCCTGGAACGAGCAGAACGTTCTGTACGAAACGGCAAAGGCAAAATTTGCCTCGGGTGAAAGCGGTCTCCAGAAGTTGAAGGGAACGCTGGACGAGCTTCTCAGGACGACACCTCTGCCGGAATGGCGCGAAAAGCTGGCGGGGCTCGGCGAGCGCAAACTTCGCGAGGCCCATGTGGAGGAGGCGCTGTCCCGCCAGGCCGAAACGCTGGGCGCGTTGGAAAAGCTGAGGCTGCATTCCATCGAGATCGATTCCGCTCAAAAAAGCGGTCTGATGCAAATTGCGGATCAGCAGAACAAAATTCGGGGAGCCGAAAGGGAAGTGCAGTACCTCGAAACGCAGATGGAGCTGCTTCAGCGCATCAGGGACCTGGAGGAGGCGCGTCATCACCTTCAGGACGATGAGCCCTGTCCGCTGTGCGGCTCGACGACGCATCCCTACGCGTCGGGGAACATCCCTCAGGAGGGCGAGGTGAGCCTGTCCCTGCGCTCCGCGAGAGAAGAGCTGAAGAAGGCCACCGGGGCGCTTTCCGACCTGCAAATCAGAAACGCGCAGCTCGATCAGGAACGGATCCGGATCGGAGAGGACGACGAACGCCTTCGGGCGCAGCTTGCCGCCATCGAGTCGAGCCTGGCCGAGAGCTTTGCCGTACTGCAGCTGAAGCTCCCCATGGACGTGGAACCACTGGCGGGGATTGGTCGTCAGCGCCAGAAAACGGAAGAGCTGCTGCAAAAGACGCGCATCACCGTGGAACGCGCGGAAAAGATCGAACGCGACCTGCAAAATGTCAGGGAAACCCTGGAAAAGGAGCGTGAAATCCTTCAGGATCTGGCGCGATCTCAGCAGGACGAGGAATTCCGCAGGGAGTCCGCGGGACGCGAATGGACCCGCCTGATGCAGGAAATGCGGCTCCACGACGAGGAACTGAAGAACGTTCGCCTCGAACTGACCCGTCAGGTCACGGGGTTCGGGTTCAAAAATCTCCCCGACGAGCGGCCGGAACAGGTACTGGAGATGCTCGAGGCGCGCCGGGAAACGTGGCAGACGCACCATAATCTCCGACTGGAACTGGAAAAACAGATAGCGGCCTGGGAGCGCGATCTGCATCACGCTCGCGACGATCTGGACAGGCTGAACCTCGAGCTTCGGGATAAAAAGGATGCTATAAGGAAGCTCCAGACGGAGCGGGACACGTTACGCCAGCAGCGGGTGAGCGTATTCGGCGATAAAAACGCGGACCAGGAGGAGCTCTCCTGCGCCGCCCTCGTCGACGCGTGTCAAAAACAGGTGGAGGAAAAACGTAAGGCCCAAGAGTCCGTCCGTCAGGAATTTTCGAATATGCACTCGCGCCTGGAGGAGTTGGGAAAGGCGATTCACATTCGAACCGACACCCTTCAGAAGGCGGAGATCGCCTTCGGGAAGCAGCTCCTCGCCAACGACTTTCGAAACGAGGATGGCTACCTCTCGGCCTGTCTGCCGGAACCCGAGCGCAGAGTCCTCCAGGAGCGAGCGCAGGTGCTCGCGCGGGAGCGGACAGAGCTCGACGCTCGCAGGACGGACAGAAAATTCGCCATGGAGGAGATGCGGCGACAGCATTTGACCGGGATTCCGCTCGAGGACCTGCGAAAAAAACGGGATGAGACCTCGGTAAGCCTGAAGGAACTGCAGCGATCGATCGGCGCTCTTCGGATGCGCCTCGGCGACGCCGAGGATTTTTCGCGACAGCACCGGGAACGACTGGACGCCGTCGAGCGCCAGGGACGGGAGTATCAGCGGTGGGAGAAGCTGCACGAACTGATCGGGTCCGCGGACGGGCAAAAATATCGAAATTTCGCGCAGGGCCTGACCTTCGAAATGGTGATTCGGCACGCCAACCGACAGCTGCAGAAGATGACGGACCGCTATCTTCTGGTTCGGGACGGTGAGCAGTCGCTGGAATTGAAGGTGATCGACAGCTATCAGGCGGGCGAAATCCGCTCCACGAAAAACCTCTCGGGTGGAGAAAGTTTCATCGTCAGCCTGGCGCTGGCGTTGGGCCTGTCACAGATGTCCAGCCACAGGGTGCGGGTGGACTCTCTCTTCCTGGACGAGGGCTTTGGAACGCTGGACGAAGAGGCGCTGGACACGGCCCTTTCCACCCTGGCGGGTCTGAGGCGGGAGGGCAGACTGATCGGCGTCATTTCTCACGTGGACGCACTGAAAGAACGCATCGCCACGCAGATCGAGATCATCCCGCAGGGCAACGGGCGCAGCATTATACAGGCGCCCGGCTGCGTGGGAACTCCGGGGCAGTCCTTCTCATAAGTAAGCAATGTCAATAATTTAAGGGGCACAGGGGTCCGCGGCCCCTTGCGAGGCTTGGAGCGGAGCCCCAAAGATGGTCCATTCATTCTTAAGTTGTGGACATTGCATAAATTAAGAGGTAAAGGCAAAAAATGATGAATAAAACGCGAGTCTGGGTTGCGGGTTTTGGCAACGAGTACCGGGAAGACGACGCGGCGGGGGTGATCCTCGCCGCGCGCCTTTATGAATTTCTGTCCGGAGAACCAGATGTGGAGGCCACCCTGTGCCTCGAACACCAGTTGCTGCCCGAGCTGGTCGACGATCTGGCCGGCGCGGACGTGGCCCTGTTCTGCGACGCGAATACCGTCCTTCATGAGGAGGGTTTTTCGATTCGCGAGATCCTGCCCAATTCCGAACTGGAGGGTTTCAACATGCATTCAATGGGGCCGGAATGGCTGCTCGCCCTGGCCGGGAAGGTCGGAATGCCGCCCAAAAAGGCGCTGCTGGTCACTGTGTCGGGCGATCGTTTCGATTTTTCCGAAACGCCGACCGCGGCCTGCGCGAAACGCATCGGAAGAGCCCGGGAGGCATTCGAAAAGTACTGGAGGCATAACTATGGACGCGCTGAATGAGGCCGTCATCGAGAACATGCGCTTCACCCTCACGGCGATGGGCTCGTTGGACTCGAGCCGTTTTTTAGCCCTCGACGACGATTCTTTTCTGATGGCAACGGGGACGGATGCCGCTTCGGAGAACTGGCTCTTTATGTCCGCGCGTCCCAAAAAAGTGACGGTGGAACATGCGCTTCGGTTTTTCGGAGATCTGGGACTTCCTTTTATATGCCCCGTCCTCCCCGGGGCGCAGGGCGCGGGAGATGTTCTGGAAGAGACGGGGCTTCAGAAACGCGGAGAACTGACCGCGATGGCGCGCGCACTCGCCCCTTCCGGAGAGATGGGGTTTACGGCGGATCTGGTCTGCGAGGCGGCGACGAGCCGCGATGAAGCGAGCCTCTGGGCTGAGGTCGCGTGGCAGGCGTTTGATTCCCCTCCCGATGCTCCGGCGTCTTTCGCAAACCTGGCGCGGGGACTTTGCGGACGTGACGATTTCATCCCGGTGACCGCCAGACGAAAGGCCCGGCCGGTCGGGACGTACCTGCTCTCCATCTCGGAACGCGGGAACGGGGTCTACTATTTTGCGACGCTGCCGGAGGCACGCCGGACCGGCGTGGGAAACGCGATGATGGACGACATCCTCCGCCGGACCGCCGAGCACGCCAACGGTCCGATCACCCTGCAGGCGACCCCGCCGGGCCTTCCCTTCTACACCTCCCGTGGCTTCGATGCCCTGTTCAAAATTCCCGTGCACTCCCTTTCTCCGGATATTTTTTGAACTTTTCCCTTTTCCTCTTCCCTGATCAGAGACCCTCGTGTATAATAGCGTTCGTCTTTTGCGGAGACGTGGCCGAGTGGTCGAAGGCGGGCGCTTGGAGAGCGTCTGAGCAGTAATGCTCCTAGAGTTCGAATCTCTACGTCTCCGCCAGAACATGAAAAGTTAGAGTTAATTTTCACATATTATCCCGCTCTACAGCGGGATTTTTTCATTCTCAGGGGACAGAATAGATTATTATCGGATAGTATAATTTCGACATG
>JAITPZ010000265.1 GCA_031289165.1 Synergistaceae bacterium | reverse complement strand
GGGCTCTGCCCCAAACCTCACAGGGGGTCGTGGACCCCCTGACCCCAATATGGAGATTTTGCCGGTATTGAAAAGAAAAGGGGAGGGCGCAAGTGGAGTCAGGAATAAAAAGCGTTCGGGGAGGTCCCGGGGTATCGTGAAGAAGCTCGTTCGCGTCGGCAGCCGCGAGAGCGTGCTGGCCGTCGCTCAGACCCGCCTGGTCGTCGACTCGGTCGCGCGCGCGCACCCCGACATCGAGGTGGAGCTGGTGACGATGAAGACGACCGGAGATCTGAACCAGGCGCCGTTCGATCGACTGCGCGCGCCGCAGATCCGGGGAGGGGCGAAGGGGCTGTTCGTGAAGGAACTGGAGCAGGCCCTGCTGAACGGAAAGATCGACCTCGCGGTCCACAGCCTGAAGGACATGCCGATGGAGCAGGACGAGCGGCTGCCCCTCGTGGCGTTTTTCGGTCGCGGCGACCCGCGTGACGTCATGGTGCTGCCTGCGGGACACACCACTCCGGGTGACGGGGCCGCCGGGTGCTCCTCGGCGCGACGCCGCGTGCAGCTGCGGAAGCTGATGCCCGGTCGCGAAGTCGAATCGATACGCGGCAACGTCCTGACGCGCCTGAAGAAGCTGGACGAGGGACGTTATTCCTTCCTCGTCCTGGCCGCGGCGGGACTGTTGCGCCTGGGGCTGGAGGCCCGTATATCCGGTTTTTTTTCGATCGACGAGATGATCCCTTCGGCGGGGCAGGGGATACTGGTCTGCCAGGGGCGAAGCGACGGGGAACTCGACTTTCTGGACGCCGTGAACGATCCCGAAACCGCGGACTGCGCTCTGGCGGAGCGCGCGTTCGTGAGGCTTCTTGGGGGAGGATGCACCCTGCCCGTGGCCGCGCTGGCGCAGATTCGGGGCGTGGAGCTGAACCTCGCGGGGCTTTACGTCGACGAGGAGCGGGGGATTTATCGGAAGGGAACGCTTTCGGGCGACCGGAAGGACGCGGTCACGCTGGGGGAGACTCTGGCGCTGCGGCTGCAGGGAGGGTGCGATTTTGAGCGGTAAGGTCTGGCTTGTGGGCGCGGGGCCGGGAGACCCCGAAATGCTGACGATAAAGGGACTCAGGGCGCTGGAGCGGGCGGACGTCGTCGTTCACGACCGACTGATCGGGACGGGCGTCCTCCGTTACGCCCCGCCGGATGCCGAGTTCATCGACGTGGGCAAGTGGAGCGACTGGCACCCCGTGCCCCAGGAGGAAATCCAGAATATTCTGATCGACAGGGCCCGCGCGGGTAAACGCGTCGTTCGGCTGAAGGGCGGTGACCCCTTCCTGTTCGGCCGCGGCGGGGAGGAGATGGAGGCGCTGATGAACTCGGGCGTTCCCTGCGAACTCGTGCCGGGAGTGACGTCGGCAATCGCCGTTCCGGCCTGCGCGGGCATCTCCGTGACGCATCGCGGCCTCGCTTCGTCGCTGCACATCGTCACGGCGCACCGACGGGATGGCGAGAGCCCGGTCGACTACGGGGCACTGGCCCGTCTGGAGGGGACGCTCGTCTTTTTGATGGGCGTCGCGGAGCTTCCGGAGATCTGCGGCGGCCTGATCGCGGGAGGCATGAGTCTGAACACCCCCGCCGCGGTGATTGAGCGGGGAATGACCGCGCGGCAGAGACGCGTGACGGCTCCGCTGGGGGAGCTGGCCGAACGGGCGGGGTCGGAAAAGGTGGAGGCCCCCGCTGTGATCGTCGTCGGCAAAGTCGTCGCGCTGGCAGACCGGCTGGACTGGCGAGCGGCGCTGCCGCTGCACAATTGGCGCGTGGTGGTGACGCGCTCCGACGCCACGGTGCAGGGACGCGGGCGTCTGACGGAGATACTGCGCTCGCGGGGCGCGGAGGTGCTGGAGGTTCCCTGCACCCGAACGGAGACGATCGACGCCCCGTTGCCCTCGCTTTCGGGGTACGCCTGGCTCGTGTTCACCAGCCCGACGGGGGTGAAAAGTTTTTTCGAGCGCCTGGCGGCGGATCAAAGGGACGTCCGGGAGATCGGAAACGCGAAAATCGCGGCGGTTGGCCCCTCGACAAAAAGCGCGATGGAGGCGCACGGACTGAGGGTCAATCTGGTCCCCCCCGTCTACAGCGGCGAAAGCCTTGGGGAGACGCTGCTTTCCGATATCCGCTCTTCCGGTGTTTCGCCTTCCGGTTCGCGGTTGCTGCTGCTTCGGGCCGAGCGGGGCGCGCCGGGCCTGACAAGGGTCTTGAAGGAGGGGGGCGCGGAGTACGACGAGGTCCCTCTGTACCGAACGGCGCCGATCGCCAGGGATTCGGACCTTATCGAGGCGCTGACCGAGGCGCTGCGGGACACGGACGCGGCAGCCTTCGCCTGTGCCTCATCGGTCCGGAGCTTCGCCGCCGCTTGGCCGAACGTCCGGGTTCGTGCGGCCTGCATCGGGGAGCAGACGGAGAGGGCTGCCTGCGAGGCGGGGTACAAAACGCGCACGGCGAAAAAAGCCACTCTCGAAGACCTGGCGGACGCCGTCGCCGAGACGGCAAATATTGAAACGAAAACAATATAGTAAATTCAACTGAAAAGCCTGAAGTTATAGCTAAAAACGGCTCGCTGTCGAAGAAAACTTTTAGCCTCTTATAGTACTTAAGTTAAATCACCATATCCATAATCCAGGCTTAATAATGGGGTCAGGGGGTCCACGACCCCCTGGAAATTTTTTGGAGGGGGATTTTGCGATGTTGATGAGACCCAGAAGGTTGAGGCGCACGGCGGCTATGCGCGCGATGGTGCGGGAGACGCGGCTCTGCCCGTCCATGCTGGTATACCCGATTTTCATTCGCGAGGGGCGCGGCATCGTCGAGGACATCTCCGCGATGCCGGGGCAGAAGCGTTACAGCCCGGACACACTCCCGGAGGTTCTGGAGCGCGTGACGAAGGCGGGGGTCGATAACGTCCTGCTTTTCGGGCTCCCGGAGCACAAGGACGAGCGAGGCAGCGGCGCGTACGCGGAGGACGGCGTGGTGCAGCAGGCTCTGCGGGAGGGGAAGAAGCGTTTCCCCGAGATGCTCTTCATCGCGGACGTCTGCATGTGCGAGTACACGTCGCACGGCCACTGCGGCGTTCTGAAGGGCGGTGCGGGCTCTTCGAATCCGGACCTTACTGTGGACAACGACCCGACGATCGAGCTTCTGGCTCAGACGGCGGTGTCGCAGGCGCGGGCCGGAGCGGACGTCGTTGCCCCGTCCGATATGATGGATGGCCGTGTGGGGGCCATTCGCGCGGCGCTCGACGCCGCGGGTCTGGAGGACACCGCCATCCTGTCCTATGCGGTCAAGTACGCCTCGGCGTTCTACGGCCCCTTCCGTGAGGCCGCCGGTTCCGCTCCGGCCTTCGGCGACCGCAGGAGCTACCAGATGGACCCGCGCAACGCCCGCGAGGCGATGCGGGAATTGGCGCTCGACCTGGAGGAGGGTGCGGACATGGTGATGGTGAAACCGGGCCTGCCGTACCTGGACATCCTGAGAGCGGTGAAGGAAAAAAGCCCCGTCCCCGTAGGTTCCTACTGCGTCAGCGGCGAGTACTCCATGATCAAAGCCGCCGCCGCCAACGGCTGGCTGGACGAGGAGCGCACTGTCTGCGAGGTGGCGACCTGCCTGGTGCGCGCGGGCGCGGACATCCTGATCACCTACCACGCTCCGGAACTGGCCGGCTGGATTCGGGAAGGAAAGCTGTAGTTTTTTGAAACACGCCTCATTCTGGGATCTGAAATGAAAAACCTGCTGGCTGCGGATTCCGTAACGGAATTTTCGTTACAATGCCCTCTATAAATGAATTTTTATTTTCCATCAACTACCCGGCGTTTTGGTGAACTGAGACCCATATACAAATGCTGCTCTGTTGGGTATAGTCAGCAAATCTCGAATGGGCGCCTATGGCGTCGGATTCTCAACCACGAAAAGGGGATAGGAATATGCCGGAAAACAGCGATGTGCGTCTTGCCTGTTATTTGGTTCTTGTTTCTGTAATGGTGTTGTTTACCTGCGAGGGGGCGGCGGCGGAGACGAAGGTTCATGAGATGAAGCGTGGAATTTCCTTCAGTTATCCATCCGAATGGACGACCAGGGAGGCCAGAGAGGGGTCGTTGCTGATCCTCCTCGACCCTCAGAACAGGGACACGCAGATCTCTGTAACCGTCATTGAAGGCGTAGTCCTGAACAGCCTCCCGCCCGACGAAACGGAGTGGCTGCGCAGGACCAGAGTCAGAGATCAGAAGATCGAGCTCACCTCTTTCAGGAAGGACGTCGTCGCGGGCAAAGACGCGATTCGGACGGAATTTGTCATGGACCTGAAAGGTATCCTGATCTACTCGCGCCGTGTGCAACTGCAAAACGGCGACTGCGATATATTCATCTCACTCTCGTACAGAGACAGGGACAAACCGGGCGCGGCCGGCGATGTTTTCGAGGCGGTCGTGAGTTCGCTCGCGTTTGAGTGACTTACGCAACCGGAAATAATTCCACGAGGGGGGTGACTCAATGATCGCCGCCCCGAATTTTCTGAAAGACATAATGGCCGGCGTGACAAACTTTTTCGGAGGCCGTTCGGGCGCGAAGGTATACAAATTGTCAAAAGACGCATAAGGGAGATCCATC
The DNA here is from genome assembly GCA_031289165.1 of Synergistaceae bacterium. Classification (GTDB taxonomy): domain Bacteria; phylum Synergistota; class Synergistia; order Synergistales; family Aminobacteriaceae; genus JAISSA01. The sequence goes on along the minus strand of JAITPZ010000265.1, from coordinate 109 downwards.
GTCGGCGTCATGAGTGCGCCACCTGAAATGTACAAATTTTGCAGTCTACACAAGGAATGCTGTACTATTTTGTGGCTCTTGGAAAATGCTGATGAGCCTGAAAAGTGAT
>JAITPZ010000244.1 GCA_031289165.1 Synergistaceae bacterium | reverse complement strand
CCGTTATATGGCGTTGCTCCCTTACTCGCTGGACTGAGTCGAAGCGGGGGCGCGAAGGGCTGCGGGGGGAGAAGCCGAACACGGGGCATCTCCCCTTTTTTACGGAGAATCCTGGATGGGGGAGGAATCATGAAGGAGTCGAACGGCCCACGGAGAGTTTTTGCGGGGACTTCCCTCGTCAGATGTCTGGCGTACTCGTTTGCGTCGGCGTTTCTGTTTTGCTCCGGCTTCTTCGTTCCTCTGGTTGGCATGGCGGGGCTTATGTTTTCCCCCGTGCCGCTCGCCCTCCTGGGGGTCAGGGAGAACAGGGGCTGGATGATTGCGGGCGTGTTGTTCGTGGGGACGTTTTTGTTTATTCTGTTTGGCCCCATCCTTTCAATTTATTTCCTGTTGGAGGAGGGGCTTACGGGTTTTGCCCTGGCGCTTTCCTCCAGGGCGAAGAAGGGGAACGAGGCCCTGTTTTTCTGCACGGTGGTCTCCATCGTTTCGAAGGTCCTTTTTATGACGGCCGACGTGGTTTTGACGGGTCACAACCCCTTTCTTCCGGACCCGCGCGCGCTTCGGAGCGCCATCATGCAGATGTACGTGGGACTGCTCTCCGGTGACGTTCAAAGCGCCGCGGCGCTGAAAGAATCGATGGATCAGGTGATCGCGCTGGCCCCCTATATGATTCCGTCCCTGATCATAACGTGGTCGATGTTGGATTCTCTTCTCAATTACAGGCTTTGCGAGGCGCTTCAGCGCAAGCGCGAGGTCCGCTTTCCGTCCCTGCACCCCTTTGGCTTATGGCGTTTTCCAAAAAGTATCCTGTGGCCCATGCTTCTGGCTTTTCTCCTGCCCCTGCTGCCGGAGACGGAAACTTCGGCCCTGTGGATCATGCTCGAAATCAACCTGAAATTTTTGGTCAGCGTGTTCTTCTTTTTGGAGGGAATTTCTCTGGTCTGGTGGTGGCTTCTGAAACACAGGATCCATTTTGTGCTGCGCGTTCTGATGCTGCTGCTTCTCACCCTGCCGATACTGGGGTTGTGGATGATCGGCCTCGGCGCCGTGGATATCTGTTTCGACCTCAGAACGTTCAGAAATCGAGCCGCGAAGCGGATGTAGTTTTGTTTTTGGTGATGAAGGGGAGGATGTGCCTTGCAGGTAATACTGAAGCGGGATGTCAATAAGATCGGCGCTGCCGGGGAGCTTTTGGACGTAAGCGACGGTTACGCGCGAAACTTTCTGTTGCCCCGGGGCCTGGCGGAGGAGGCCACTCCGGGAAAGGTCGCGGACCTGAAAGCGCGCGAGGAAAGCCGCAAGGCCCGGGAAACAAAGGAAAAACTGGCCTCGGAGGAGGAAAAAAAGAAGCTCCAGGGCAGACTGATCCGGGTGGAGGCCAGCGCGGGGGAAAACGGCCGGCTCTTTGGGAGCGTTACGGCGGCGCAGATCGCCGAGGCCGCCGAGGCGCAGTTTGGTATAAAAATTGAGAAAAGAGACGTCAAACTGTCCGATCCCGTCCGACAACCGGGGAACCATCCCGTTTCCATTCGACTTCACGCCGGCGTGCAGGCCGACATGATTCTTTCTGTGGAAATTCGAAATCTGGAGACCCGGAACTCGTGACGATGATTTACGACCGCGTTCCTCCCCAGAACGGGACCGCCGAGCGCGCGGTGCTCGGAGCCTGTCTGTTGGAGCAGGAGGCGCTCAATGTCGCCGTCGAGATATTGAGGCCGGAGGATTTTTACGACCTGAACCATCGGGCGGCCTTCGAGGCGATGATCGACATGTTCGGCGCCAGCCGGCCGGTCGAGCTGGTCACATTCAGCGAGGAACTCCTGAAGCGCGGCCTGTTTGAAAAACTGGGGGGACAGCCCTTTTTTGCGTCGCTTGTCGCCGAGGTTCCGACGACGGCCAACGTGGAATATCACGCGAACATCGTCAGGGAAAAATCGGTGCGCCGGCGCCTGATCGACGCGGGAAACCGGATCGTGCGCCTGGGCTACACCACGGATATCGAAAACGCTATGGCCATCGACGAGGCGGAACGCGCCGTCTTTGAAATTGCCCAGAATAACGACAGGGTCGATTTTCGGGCGGTGCGGGAGATTCTGGGGGGCACGTTCGCGAAAATCGAGGAGCAGTATCGCCGAAGCGGCTCGAAGGTCAGCGGCTTCGACTCCGGGTTTGTGGACCTCGATGTCCTGACGGGCGGCTTTCAGCCGGGCAGCCTGAATATCGTCGCGGCGCGCCCCTCGATGGGAAAGACGGCCTTCGCCCTGAACATCGCCCAGTTCGGCGGAGGAAAGGCGGGAAGCTCCATTCTGATCTTCAGTCTCGAGATGTCGAGCGACCAGCTCGTTCAGAGGATGCTGGGTTCCGAGGCTCAGATCAACGTTCACGCCATGCGGACGGGGATGATGGGCAAATCCGAGTGGGACGACCTGATGAACGCCGCGGGGCGTCTGGCGAAGGCGCCGATCTTTATCGACGACAGCTCCATGCTGACGACGATGGACTTTCGCGCCCGATGCCGCCGTTTCAAGGCGCGTTATCCCAACCTGGGGCTGATCATCGTGGACTACCTGCAGCTAATGAGCTTCGGAGGGCGTTCCACGGACAACAGGCAGCAGGAGGTCGCGGAGATCTCACGTATGTTGAAGGGCGTGGCGAGGGAGCTCCAGTGTCCGGTCGTCGCGCTGTCGCAGCTTTCGCGCGCCGTCGAGCAGCGCGCGGAAAAGAAGCCGATGCTTTCCGACCTGCGCGACTCCGGCGCGATCGAGCAGGACGCGGACACCGTGATGCTGCTCTACCGTCCGGACTACTACGAGGGCGCGGTGAATCCCGACATGGACAGCGAGGCCAGCCTGATCCTCGCGAAAAATCGCAACGGCCCCACCAACGAGGTGCGCCTGATCTTCAAAAGGGAAATCACGCGCTTCTTCAACGCGGCGGCGTAAAAAAAATATAAGAATAAATAAAAAATGGCCCTGCGCGTGTATTCGTGGCAGGGCCTTTGCATTTCCGGAGAAGCTCTGTTTATGAAACTTTATTTTATGATTGACATAAAAAAGGAAATTAATTTATAATTCTCCCGTTTATGTTCGAAAACATTCGGAGAGGGGTTTGGAAAAATGAGGGGTTTGAAAATGATTTTGCTGGAAAAAAGCATCCTGGTTCTGACGGTTGTTCTGTTGATCGCGGGTTGCGCCGCGGCGGCCGAACCGATTAAAATCGGATACCTTGCCACACTGACCGGGGAAGGCGCGACCTGGGGACAGCACGAACGCGATGCCGCCACGCTGGCGATTAAGGAAGTCAACGAAAAAGGCGGGCTCCTTGGATGCCCCGTGGAGCTGGTCTGCTACGACATCAAGGGTAAGCCGGAGGATGCCGTAAACGCCATTCGCAGGCTGATCTTCGACGACAAAGTCGTCGCCGTCGGAGGCAGCAACTACAGCGGCATTCAGCTCGCCGTGGCCCCCATCGCCGACAGAGAAAAGGTTCCCGTCGTCTCCAGTTCCGCGACAAATCCGGCGGTCACCGTGGATCCCGAGACGGGTAAAGTGCGTCCCTATATGTTCCGGGTTACCTACACCGATCCCTACCAGGGGATGGTCATCGCCGACTATCTGATCAAGAAGTGCGGCTCGAAGAAGCTGGCGATCATCGGCGACATCGGAGACGCCTACTCCGAGGGGCTGACGGAGTTCGTGCGGGCGCGCGCGAACGAGCTGGGCGTGGAGAATAATTTCTGGGCCTTCAGGGGCGGCGACGTCGATTTTCGCGCGCAGCTGACGGAGGCGAAGGCGTGGGGGGCGGACGCTGTGGCCCTGACGATGCTTTACAAGGAAATGGGCCTCGTGATCAAGCAGGCCGCGGAGCTGGACTGGAAGCCCTTCTTCATGGGCGGCGACGGCTACAGCCCCAACATGTTCGAGATCGCGGGAGACGCGATGGAGGGGACCTTCTGGGTTTATTCGATGAGCAACGACGACCCGAAGCTCGCGGGGCTGATCGAGAAGTTCGAGAAGGAGTACGGCAGGCAGCCCACGGAGTTGATCAACATGGTCTACGCCTATGACATTCTCCAGTTGATCTTCCACGCTGTCGAGACGGCGGGTAATGCCGATCCGACGGCGATCCGGGACGCGATCGAGAACACGAAGGACCTTCAGGTGACCCACTTCAAATGGACCGTGGACAGGGAGACCCACAACCCCCTGGACAAGCCGGCCGCGATTCTCCAGGGCAGGGGAGGCAAGGCGATCTATCTCGAAACCTGGGACCCGCAGGCGAAGTTCTGAGGAGAGCGCCGATTTTTGCAGTTGAACGGGCCGGGGAGATTTTTTCCC
>JAITPZ010000200.1 GCA_031289165.1 Synergistaceae bacterium | reverse complement strand
CCTCTGAAAGGAACTAATGCCGATCTTCTGGTGGAAGAAATTTTTTCCATGAAGGACAGCCACAACCTTATCGACTGGGTTCCCGACCTGAAAGGCAAAAAGTTCTTTATGGTCGCCGGAAAGCAGGACACGGTCTGCCCGCCGGAATACGACCATCAGCCCCTCTGCGACGCGCTGAAAAAGGCATGTCCCGACGATGTCACGGAACTTGTTCTGGACACGGACCACTCTTATTGCTCCGCGCGCATAGCCCTGATCCGCGGCGTGTTCCAATGGCTTCAAAGCATAGGGTACTGACGAAAATTCAGGACCCGGATCACCTTTGAGAAACAGCCGGTCGCCACGCGCCCGGCTGTTTCTCTTTATTCGCCGACGCGTCATCGATATTCGGAGCCAGGAGCCTGCCTGTCAAAAATTCGTTTATACTTAGGAAGAACTGACTTTTAATTTGCGTTAGGGGCAGTGGCATATGAAAAAAGATACGGGAAACGAATTCTTTGACTTCCTGGAAAAACTGGGGAGCCTGATCGCTGAAACGTTCGGAAATAACTGCGAAGTGGTGATCTCGGATCTGGATCATCCGGAGTCCGCCATATTGGCTATTTTTAACAATCACGTCACGAATCGACAGGTGGGCGATCCCCTCGTTCCCCAGGCGTTGAAACGGGTACAGAGCAGCGCGGATGGTTATTACATCAACTTCGAGGATTTCAAGGGAGGGAAGTTGCTTAAAACATCCACCCTCAGCGCACGTATAGGCGGTCGCCACATCGCTTTTTGCATCAATTACGATTATACCCAACTGGACGGCGCCCGAAATTCCCTGAACGAATTTCTGACCATGCAGCGCGACAGCGACCTGGCCGACAATGGCAATTATGCCCCGATCATCGACGAAGCGGTCAAAGAGGCCATAAAACTTGTCCGAAAGCCCGTGAGCCTGATGAGTAAAAAAGACCGTCTCCAGGTTATTTCTTATCTCGAAGAACACGGCATCCTGAAACTCCAGAAAAGCGTGCAGGCCATTGCCCAGTACCTGGGGATTTCCCGCTATACGGTATATAACTACCTCAACGAGCTGCGAGCCGAAAAAGAAACGCAATAGCCTCCCATACGCTGTTCGTGAACTATTTTGTCCACAGAAACCAATTCCTGGCAGAATGGCAATGTTTGCCTGATATCCTGGCTCAGGGGGGCGCCTGCACGGGAAATTGCGGCAAATCCCGGCGTGTCGCTGCCGCTTTTTACCATTGGATCTCCGCTTCCTGATTGAACAGACCTGTTTGCCCTTTTTGGAGCAGCCATTTATTTGACGCTTATTTTTTTTCGAGAACAATACCGCAACGTGCTCAAATAATGGCAGACTTTGAGATACTGTTTGCACCGTACCCTCTGCGCCCGCCTCGTATAAATAAATATTTTGTTAGTAATTTTTTAATTTTTAAACAAAATGTTGATTTTTTTAACATGAAATGCTATCTTATACAGAGATAAAACCCCCTGATTGAAAAAATTAAAAAAGAAGGAAGGCAGAGCCATGGACGATGAGTACATTGGACAGGTCAGACGCACCGCCGCCGCGATGGCGGAGAAGCTCACCGCGTTGCGGCGACATCTGCACGCTTACCCGGAAATTTCATGGCAGGAGGTGGAGACGAGTCGCCTGATCGCGTCGAAGCTGGAGGAAATCGGACTGAAACCCCGAATCGGCACGACCGGGAAGCCGGTCGGGGTCGTCGCCGACCTTGTGTGCGGAGGTGATGCGAAGCCGTGCGTGGCGCTGCGCGCGGACATTGACGCGCTGGCCTTTGGGGAGGAGAGCGACCTCGAATACAGGTCGCTCAATTCCGGGGCCATGCACGCCTGCGGACACGACGCCCATATCACCATGCTGCTGGGTGCGGCGGAGATTCTGTATTCCATGAAAGATCGCCTGCGCGGTCAGGTCCGGTTCATCTTCCAGCCCGCCGAAGAACACGGCCTCATTTCGGGCGCGGAGGCAATGATAAAGGATGGCGTTCTGGAGGGCGTCGATGCCATTGCCGGAATGCACCTGTGGTCTCACGTCCCGTCGGGAAGGGTTCAGTGGCGCTGCGGTCCGGTGATGGCCTCTTCCGATGTCTGGGAAGTCCGCTTCCAGGGTAAGGGAGGACACGGCGCGATGCCGCAAAAGACGGTGGATCCCACCGTCATAGCGGCCAACTTTATTCTGGCGCTTCAAACCATCGTCAGCCGGGAGATCGATCCCCTTCAAACCTGCGTCATCAGCGCGGGCAAGTTCCACTGCGGCGACGTGACCAACGTCATCCCGAATACGGCGGAGCTGTCCGGCAACGTTCGCACCTTCAGCCTGGACGTCCGCGACAGCGCCGAGGCGGCCCTTGTCCGTATAGCGAAAAGCGTAGCCGAGACCTATCGGGGTTCCGCCGAGACGAAATATATTTACGTGTACCCCCACCCCGTGAACAACGACCCCGCCCTGGCCGAGCTTTTCCGGGACGTGGCCGTCCAGGTCGTGGGAGGCGACAACGTGGAGGAGTCTCCCATGCTGATGACCTCCGAGGACTTCAGCTTCTATCAGACTCAGGTTCCGGGAGTTTTTTTCTTCCTGGGCTCAGGGGATCCCGAAAAGGAGACAACCGCCCCGCATCACTCCTCTCGCTTCAACGTGGACGACGCCGTCCTGCCGGCGGGCGTCAGCCTGCTGGCCTCTTTCGCCGGCGCCGCGCTGGAAAAACTGGGAGAAAAGTGAAGCATTATCAATTTTTTACGACAGCAGGAGTCGGGGGTGATCATGCGGTACCGACATGGAGCGAAAACGAAATTGCGGATTTTATTTGTGCCAATACAGTGAAACAGGGAGTTCCGAACAACAGAAATCAGGAGGGGTGGCTTTCATGTCCGAACGGAATGCGTCAGGCGTCAGAGAGTCCTTTGCCAGCCGTTTAGGTTTCCTCTTCATAGCCGCGGGCTGTGCGATAGGTTTGGGGAATGTGTGGCGTTTTCCCTTTATTGCCGGTCAATACGGCGGCGCAGCGTTTGTTCTCATATATCTGATCTTCCTCGTGATACTGGTGACTCCGATCATGGCGATGGAGTTTGCCGTGGGCAGGGCATCCAGGCTCTCCGCCGCCCGGTCTTTCCACGCGCTCGAACCAAAGGGAACGAAGTGGCACATTTTCGGCTACTGCGCTTTTTGGGGAAATGTGATACTGATGATGTTTTACACGGTGGTCACGGGCTGGATGCTGGCGTACGTCTGGTACAGCCTTTCAGGGCAGCTCGGAGGACTCGCTCCGAACCAGGTCGGCGCGGTATTCGGGGGCCTCACCGCCGACCCAAAGGCTTTGATATTCTGGATGGGGCTCGCCATCGTCATCGGTTCCGTCATCTGTTACAAGGGGTTGCAGTCGAGCGTCGAGCCGGTTACCAAGTGGATGATGTCCGGGCTCTTCGTCATAATGATCATCCTGGCTGTACGCTCGATCACACTGCCGGGGGCGGAAAAAGGTATCGAATTTTACCTCAAA
>JAITPZ010000153.1 GCA_031289165.1 Synergistaceae bacterium | reverse complement strand
AGGAAAAATAACGCCGGCCCGGGGATAAATTTCATCTTCCGGGCTTTAAATTTTTCTCCGTGTTCATCCATTCGGATTTACGCTCTCCTTCCCCGCCCTCAGGGGTCCGCGGGAAAATATTCATCATGTTTCCCGGGAATTTGGGGAACACTTTCCATAAAGGGGAAGAACGGTTAGAATTTAACAGTTCTTCAAGTCAGCATAATTTTCTTTCTATGAACGGGAGGGGTTTCTGTGGATACCTCTGTTGTCGATATGGAGCCTCGGGAGGAAACGTCGGATGCGGTGGCCTGTTTCCTTCATGCCGCGGACCTTCGCCTCGATACTCCCTTCGTCGGGGGGCCCGGAATGGAGTGCGTTCTGCCCCGACTGCAGGGTATCCTGTTTGAGGCGTTGCGCCGGTTCGTGGACTGCGCGCTCGAGCGCGAGGCGGGGTTTGTGCTTTTGACCGGGAGGCTCTGTGATGCCTCCGCGTGCAGCATCAGAACCCGTTTTTTTCTGATGGAGCAGATGAGCAGACTCTCCGCGGCGGGGATCGCCTGCTATATCGAAGACGATGGAGCCGGTTTTCTCTTTGAGCGCTTTCCCCTTCTCCGTCCGCTCGACGAGGTGCTCGGGACCTTTCCCCTGCTGAGAGAGGCGATAGCCGTTTCTCCCGAGACCCTGCAGGGACGCGGGTTCGAGGAAAGCGGACCTCACGGCGCCTGGTGGGTTTCCCTTAAAGCGGATGGAACTTTCGAGAGAGAGTTTATGGAGCTCGACGCGCTGCGTCTGAGGGTGTGCGAGCAGGACGTGAGCGCCGAGAGCCGGGAGTCCCTTCCCGTGCTTCTGGCCGATTTGAAGGAACGGCTTCGCCTCGAGGCGAACGGCCGCCCGACCCTGCTGCGGCTGACGCTGAAGGGTCGGCCCGACGGCGGGGAGGAGCGCGACGAGTGGAAGTGGACGGACCTCGTGGAGCTCTTCAACGCCGGCGAGGACCTGAAAAAAAATTTTGTGATCCTCGACGACACGGAGAAGGAAAATGAGGCAGAAGAAGCGGAATTTTTTTCGAATGAAGAATTTTTCCGCGAGGGAGAAGATTGCGGCGCTGAGGATGACTTTATATCCGATTTTCGTTTTGAGGTGTCCTCCTTTATGTCGCAGATCGATTCCCGCCTCGCCCTGTTCGATGTTCTGAAAGAAAGGGGCCTGCTGAAGTGCGTTCTCGCCAACGGAGCGGCCGCGTCCTTCCTGGAGGAGCTCTCGGAGGCCGATATGGGCGGCATCATGAGGGACGCGTGCGCCAGACTGACCGGAGAGGCCTGGAGGGCATGAGGGTGACCTGGATAACGACAGGGGGAAACCTGAATAAAATAAAGGAGACTCCGGAACGATGAGATTTTCCGAGTTCGCCATGGAGAGTTTCGGTCGGCTGCGTCGCGTGGAGGGCAGGTTTGCCCCGCGTCTGACCGTCGTGTGGGGACCCAACGAGAGCGGGAAGACGACGCTTCTCAATTTTATACGGCGCGTGCTGTTCTACAGGAAGGTCCCCAAAGGCGAGCAGCAGTCCCTGAAACTTTTCGCTCCGGGGTATCTGGCCGTGTGCATGGACGACGGCAGAAATCTGAGGCTGGAGATCGACGGGCGACGGCACCTTGTGGGGGACGGCGCCTCCATGACGCCCCTCAGGGAAAACCTTCTTCCCGTGGGGCCCGGGGTATTCGAGCGCATTTTCGCGATAGGGCTGGACGATCTCCAGTCTCCGCGCCGCCTCGACGACGAGGAGGTGCAGGATCGTTTTTTCTCCGCCGGGGCAGGACTGGGGACGATGTCGCTGCCGGGTTTTCTTGCGCGAATGGAAAAGCTGGAGAGGGAGCTTTACGCTCCGGGGGGCCCGAACGCGGGCGTTCGTCTCAACGCGATTCTGACTGAAATTCAGAACAACGAGGTCGAGATCGAAACCTGGAAGAGGGAAAATCTCCGATACCTCGAAATCGAAAGGGAGCTGGAGGCGAAACGCGCCGCCGTGACGGCGACGAGACAAAAGCTCGTGGAAATCCGGCAGCGGCTGGCGTTTCTCGGCGTCATCACGAGGGCGCGTCCCGTCTGGCTGGAAATTCGGGAACTCGAAGGCGTCTTATCCGCGAAGCCGATGGTGGGCCGTACGATTCCGGGGGGAGGGCGCGAGCGCCTGGATGCCTTTTTGAAGAGGGCGGAGGAGCTTCGAGAGGAGATCGGGTCCTGTAAGCAAAAGGAGAACCAGGAACGTCTGCGCTGCGCGCAGATGGAGAACAGCCCTCTGATGAGCCTTCTGGCCTATCGTCAGGAGCTGGAGGCCCTCGAGGAAAAAGCGGAGGAAATTCGGGGCGCGGTAGCGGAAATTCCCCTTCTGAGCGAAGAGATCAAGGAAAAAGAGGCCCTTTTGAAGCGGGGGCTTCATGATTTTGCCCCCCGATGGAGCGAGGCGAACCTCGCCGAAGCGGACCTCTCTCTGGCGTCCGCCCGAAAGGCGAAGCAGTACGAGGAAAACATCGAGGCTCTTCGGGAACGCAGAAACGCCCTTCTTCGCGGACTGGAAGCGAACATGGAGCGGAGGAAATCTCTGGAGGCGGAGCTGGCTCTGACGCGCGACCGCATGGAGGAACCGGAGGTCGTGCCCGAGGTCTTTCAGAAGCGAAGGGATCTGTTTCTCGCGATTCGGCAGGATTTACTCCATAACGACGCCGTCTGTCAGGAAATTCGAGGAGAGAAGATGCGGGCGGATATCCTCGAGGAAGAGCTGAGGGACGACGCCCGGCCTCCGGTTTCGCGAAGGCAGTGGATCGCCGGTTTTCTCCTGGCTTTTCTGGTCTTTCTCGCGGGCGTGAGTGCGATGGTCGGATTTCTGGAACCGCGCCTTCAGCCCTGGAATTTTTACGGGGCGTCGTTTTGCGCGATTTTTGCGCTGGGCCCCCTGGCGATGATTTTAATGGAAAGAAGGGAGTACGCCCGGGAGCTGGATCGATGGGACGAGCGCTACGAGCGGCGACGCAGGGGCTTCGACGCCATCAACGCGGGGATCGAGGAGCTGCGTCGTGAGATGCAGACCGTGACGGTCTCGATCGAGGAAAATGCGATTTCTCTCGGTGTTCGGGTGCCGTCCTCGCTGGAGGCGCTGGATGCCGTCTCCGAGGCGCTGGAGGGGGAACGCGCCCACATGCGCCGCCGGGCGGAGCTGGGCGGCGAAGAAGCGCGCCTGACGCAGGCGACGGCGGAGATCGACGTACAAAGAAGGAACCTCGAGTCGGACATGAAGGCGCTGGACGACGAATCCGAAGAGCGGCGCCGGGAGCGGCAGATCTGGCTTCGGCACGGTGGCTTCGACCCGGAGCTGGCCCCGGAGGATTTTGCGCCCTTTCTGACGTGGGCGGAATCGGCGCAGAAGGAGCTGATCCTGATCGGAAACCTGCGCAACAGACTGCGGCTTCGGAAGGAGTTCACGGCGTCGATCGACGACAGCGCCCGCTCCATCAGCAAAAAACTGGGGCTGGACCTGGATGGAGAGACGCTTCCCGTCGTTCTGCGCTCTCTGAAGGAGGCGCTGGACCTGAAAACGCGTATCGACGAGACCGCCCGAACCCTGCGGCGCCTCGAAAACGAGAGGAAACGCCCCGAGGAAGAACTCGAGACCGTGGAGGGAAACATTCTTGCACTTTACGCCGACGCGGGAGCGCGCGACGAGGACGAATTTCGGTCGCTGGCGGAGGAGTGCGAGGCGTGTGCGGTTTTAACGGCGCGCCTCGAGGAGCTGAGGCGTCTTTTGAAGGGAATTCTGGGCGGCGGGGCCGAGGGCGTCGCTCATGAAGAGGAGTTCGTCAGGGACGCCGCCGGGCAGGCGATGGAAATGGAGCAGCTGCGCTTCGCGGCCGACGACGGCGAAAGGACGCTGGACGGGCTCTGTACAGCCTGCGGGGCGATGGAGGCGCAGCTTTCGTCCATGGCCTCGAACGAGCGCCTTTTCGAGCTGCGGCAGAAGAACGAAATCCTGCGCTTCGAGGGCCGAAAGCTTTTTCGATGCTGGCTGTCGATCGTCCTGACGCGATATTTTACGGAAAAAGCCAGGGACCGTCACGAAAAAAACCGTCAGCCGGACGTCGCGAGGCGGGCGGAGGGCATTCTGGCCGACATCCTCGCCTCCGGGACGCCGGAGAGGTGGAGCATCCTTTTTGGCGCGGATGGAGAGCCGGACGCGGGGCCGGGGGAGGACGCGAGCCGGATGGAGGAGAACGAGGCGCTTCTAAACAGGGGTACGGGCATGCGGCTGAAGGAGAGGCACTGGAGCTCCGGACTGGCCGACCAGGTCTGGCTTTCCCTGAGGCTCGCGATGGCGGCCCGGCAGGCGGAGATATCGGAGTCCATTCCGGTCGTTTTGGACGACATTCTGGTCCGCTTCGACGAGGGACGCCAGCGCAGGACCATGGAGGCGCTCTGGAAGCTCTCCGGACGGCTTCAGGTCATCCTCTTCACCTGCCACCAGGCCACGGCCGGGATGTTTCGGTCGCAACTCGGCGACGAGGCGGATTTTGCGCTGATCGAGCTGTCCGCCGACAGAGACGGAGAAAAAGAAAAAGCGCCCGCCCCAAAAGCGGGGAGACAGGCCAGAGCCAGGCGCTGAAGGCGATCGTAAAAGACGATTGGGGCACAACGGGACAGGAAATTTTTTCAGGAAGTTTTTCGAGAGCTCTTTCGTCGGTATCAGCGGGTGTCGACGCGCTCGCTGACGCGCACGATGTTCAACGCGCGCCCCGTCTCGTCGTCGATCTCGATGACGACGGCGTTGATTTGCAGATCCTCGTCGCAGACCTCGAATTTGGCGGGCATCCCCGTCAGATAGCGAGGCAGAACATTTTCCGTCTTCATGCCGATGATGCCGCCGTGCCCGCCCGTCATGCCGACGTCGGAGATGCTGGCCGTCCCCCCCGGAAGGACGCGCTCGTCGGCCGTCTGTACGTGCGTGTGGGTTCCCACCAGCGCGGAAACGCGTCCGTCCAGATAGAGGGCCAGCGCCTTTTTTTCAGACGTGGCCTCCGCGTGAAAGTCCACCAGAATGGGAACGTCTCCAAGCTCCGGCAGCACGGAGTCCGCCGTCCTGAAGGGGCAGTCGATGGGGGGCATGAACACGCGCCCCTGGAGGTTCAGGAGCCCCAGCCTCTTTCCGTTGCGTTCAATGATGGCGTGCCCCGTCCCCGGGCAGCCGGGAGGGCAGTTTGCGGGGCGAATCACCCGCGTTTCGGAGGCCAGCGCGGGATAGAAGATGTTTTTATCCCATATGTGGTTGCCGGAGGTCATGCCGTGTACCCCCATGCGGAAAAGTTCTTCCATGATCTTCTCGGTCATGCCCTTCCCCGCCGCCGCGTTTTCGCAGTTGACGACGACGAAGTCGAATCCGTCCCAGCGCTCGGCAAGAAGAGGAAGAGCTCCGGCCAGCGCGGCGCGGCCGGGACTTCCCACCAGGTCTCCGACAAACAGAATTTTCATGCCGTTTCCTTCGCTATTTCGCGTACTCCGTCGATCGCATCTCCCGGGACACGGTGACCTTGATCTGTCCGGGATACTTCATTTCCTCCTCGATCTTGCGGGCGATGTCATAGGCCAGCTTATGAACGGTTCCGTCGTCGGTGTTGTTGGGCATGACAACGACACGAACCTCGCGTCCGGCCTGAATGGCGTAGGCCTTGCTGACGCCGTTAAACGCCTGGGCCAGCTCCTCCAGCTTTTCGAGCCGCTTGATGTAGGCGTCGAGGCTTTCGCGACGCGCCCCGGGTCGGGAAGCGCTGATGGCGTCGGCACAGGCGACGATGACGTCATAGATGTTTTTTGCCTCCACGTTGTCGTGGTGGGAGGCGATGGCGCTGATAATCTCCGGGCGCTCGCCGAATCGCTTCGCCAGATCCGCGCCGATGATGGCGTGTGGTCCCTCGACCTGGTGGTCGACGGCCTTGCCCAGGTCGTGCAGCAGTCCTGCCCGGCGCGCCATTTCCTCGTCGATGCCGAGCTCGGCGGCGATGACTCCCGAAATGTGGGCCACCTCAAGGCTGTGGGAGAGCGCGTTCTGGCCGTAGCTGAAGCGGAACTTGAGCTGCCCCAGTGTGCGTATCAGCTCCGTGTGCAGGTTTTTGATCCCCGTTTCGAGAAGCGCGGCCTCCCCGGCCTCCATGATCTGCTCCTCGACGTCCCGTGTGGCCTTGTCGATCAGCTCCTCGATGCGCGCCGGATGAATGCGTCCGTCGGTGATCAGGCGTTCGAGCGAAAGGCGGGCGATTTCCCGCCGGACGGGGTCGAAACTGGAGAGCGTAACGGCTTCGGGCGTGTCGTCCACGATGAGGTCGACGCCGGTCAGGGTCTCGAACGCGCGAATGTTGCGTCCCTCTCTGCCGATGATACGTCCCTTCATGTCATCGGTAGGCAGGGGGACGACGCTTACCGTGGCGTCCGACGAATGCTCGACGGCGCATCGCTGCACGGCGGTGATGACGATATCGCGGGCCCTGCGGTCGGCCTCGCGTTTCGCTTTTTCCTCCAGTTCCTTCAGGCGCAGTCCGATGATGTACTGGGCTTCTTCCTCGGTCTTTCGAAGCAGAATTTCCTGCGCCTCGCTGCGGGTCATGCCCGCGATTTCCTCGAGACGCGCCAGCTGCTGTTTCAGAACGATCTCGATTTCCGCCGCGCGCTGCTCCAGTTCCTCCTGGCGATGACGCAGTTCCTCCTCCTTGTGGGCAACTCTGTCCAGCTTACGATCCAGGTTTTCTTCCTTCTGCTCGATCTTGCGCTCCGCCCGCTGAAGTTCGCCGCGGCGTTCCCTGATGTCCCTCTCCGCGTCCTGGCGAAGCTTGAATATTTCGTCCTTCCCCTCGGTGAGAAGCTCTCTCTTGAGCCGTTCGGCCGCTTCGGCGGCCTCCTGCAGAATGGTAACGGTCTGGCCCTTCACCCCGGCCATTCGGGAATTGTCGATGGCTCTGACGATCAGATAGCCGACGCACCCGCCGGCTATCACTCCAAGTATTAAAAACAGAACAGGCTGCATAATCTCGATTCGCTCCTTCTTCTCCAGCCCCGTACGCAACAGGGATATATAAATTTTAAATCGATCGGAAATCGACTCAAACCATGAAAACTTATATCAGTTTTTAATTTTACCTTATAAGAAGGAACAATCACAACCCCTGCCCGGCAGGAATTTGTGCGGGAAGTCCTTTAAGGAATGTTATAATGCCCGTAAACGAGCAGCACAGACAACCGCCGCGACTCCGATACGTCGGCGCGGAGGAAAGTCCGGGCTCCGCAGGGCAGGATGCCGGGCAACACCCGGTCGGCGCGAGTCGA
>JAITPZ010000149.1 GCA_031289165.1 Synergistaceae bacterium | reverse complement strand
GATCAGAAGCGTCTCGCCCTCGCGGGGCAGGCGCGTCATCGCCTCTCGCCCGGTCGCCGTCTCGATGAAAACTTTCGAGCCCGTCAGGGGGGCAAAGCCGCCGAAAAGACCCGTTCCGGCAGGCGATTGAACGGAGAAGAACGCGCCCTCCGGAGCGGCGGGGGCGACCGTGACGACGGGGACGAGACTGAAAATACGCCCTCGACCCTTTTCGACGTCGACCAGAATGTGTATGGCGTTCACCGCCGTCGCGCACACCGTGCCCGGAACTCCCCATTTGCTGGCGGTATAGGCCGGCCATGCGGTTTTTGAGGGAAGCGCGCGCACGACGCCCAGCTCCGCGACGGTCCCATCCGGCAGAGTCGCCGTAGTCATGGCGCCCCTGCCGAAAGGAATGCGCAGAAGAAGCGAATCGGCGCCCCGCGCGGGCAAAACCGGACACAAAAGAAGGAAAAGCACACCAAACGCCTTCCTCATTATCTTCTTTATCATCATCTTCTCCATAATCTTCTCCCTTCCTCATCCCGGACCCGGAGACCACCAGACGGCCCAGACGTTGCAGGCGGCGTGGTACAGGATCGAGGGCAACACGGATCCGTTGCGATGCCGCAGAAGCCCCATCACCAGCCCCGGGAAGAACGTCGCGACACGAAGCCAGCCGGGCGCGACAAAAAGGTGCGAGAGGGCGAACAGGAGCGACGTCAGGGGAATCGCGATCCACGGTCCCCAGCGGCGCGTCCCGAGGGTCTGCAGCCAGCCGCGATAAAACGTCTCCTCGATGAAGGCGGCGGCCAGTCCCCCGCTCAGCAGATTGAAGGCCCTCCACGCGCCGGGGTGGAACGGTCCCGGCCCTCCCCATTCCCGGGGCCAGTTCATGGAGACGAACGTCAGCGGCACGAGCGTCAGGACAATCGCCCCGATCGTATCCCGCCAGGCCCCGTGTCTCATAATCCATTTGAGCCCGTACTCCTCGTCGGACTCGCCCCGCCGCCTGCACCAGAAATGGGGGAAATAAAGCATGAAGGCGGCGATGGACAGACCGGCCACCGCGCCCCACAGCGAGCCGCTCATCCCTCTTTTTCCTCTGCGTCCATCTGCTACAGCGCCTTCATCAGAACCTTCAGTTCGTCGAGCAGGTCCCACGCGTTCCGCAGGAAAAGAACGATCTCGAGGCGATGCGAGTAGATCAGCCCCGACGTCTTCCACAGAAGGTAAATCACGGGGGTGGCCACGATCAGTGCGCCCGTTTTGTAAAGTATTTTGGCGACGATGACTCCGTAACGCTCGAAGAGGACATCCACCAACCACCCCGCCGTCATCAGGGCAAACCCGAAAATCCAGACGGCCAGACCCATGAAAACATTCGTGCCGATGTGGTGCAATTCTCCACCCATCCTGTTCCGGGAGCGGTTTCGATTCACGATTTCTTCCGTAATATAATCTCCCTGTCAGGGGCATTATACACAAGAGGACGAGGGGGGTGAATCGCATGAAAAACAAACCTTCGGATTACGCGAAAAACGAGCCTTCGTTTGCGGCCGTCCTTCTGGCCGCGGGATACGCCTCCCGCTTCGGGCGATGCAAGGCGGCCGCGACCATCGAGGGGCTTTCCATTCTTACCCGCTGCGTCGAGGCCTTTCGGAGGGGAGGCGTTCAGGACGTCGTCGTCGTCACGGGCGCCTGGGAGGACGAGGTGAGATCGGCCGCGCCGCGGGGAAGCTGCCGATTCGTGCGCAATCCCCGTTTCGACTCGGGGATGTTCTCGTCGGTACGGGCCGGCCTGGACGCGGCAGGGCACGGCTGCGACGGCGTGTTCATTCACCCCGTGGACGTTCCCCTGATTCTCCCTTCGACGGTACGGAAGCTGACGCGTGCCTTTACCGGGGAGAAGGCCGAAAAATGGTTTGTCCCGACCCTCGAAAACGCTCATGAAAACATGGAAGGGCGGAGGGCAGAGGGGTATATGACAGATGGGCATGTGATGGGAGGTCATCCGATTTTGATTCCCCGGTCGTGGAAAAAATCCATAAAAAACTGGACCGGCGAGGGCGGGCTGAGAAATTTTCTGGCGCTGCACGAAAAGGAAAGAGTGAGGGTTCCCGTTTTCGACGAGGGCGTTCTGCTGGACGTGGACACGCCGGAGGACCTCGACAGGCTGATCCGCTGGTCGAGGCGGCGTCACGTTCCCCGACGCTCGACGATCGAGTCCCTTCTCGAGCTGGCGAAAACTCCGCAGCGCGTCGTGTCCCACCAGCGCCGGGTCGCGGAGGTGGCGTCGAGGGTGGGACAACTCTGCGGGCGCGCCTCCGTTGACCTGGACCTTCTGAACGCGGCCGCGGAGCTGCACGATATTTTAAAAACGGAGAGCGCTCACGCGAAAAAGGGAGCGGATTTTCTCGAAGAAAACGGATTCCCCGAGGTCGCGGAACTGGTGCGGGTACACACGGACCTCTCCCCGAAAGCGACGATCGAGGCGGAAATCCTGTATCTGGCGGACAAGTACGTGAACGGGACGGAGGTCCATTCGCTTCGGGAGCGGGAACAACGGGTTCGACAGAGATTCGCGGACAACAGGGAGGCGCTCGAGACCGCTCTTTACAGAATGAAAGTCGCCATCGACATCGAAAAACACCTGGAAAAACTCACCGGCGTTCATCCGCTTCTGCAGTACGTGACCTGACAGGCGCGATTCGGGATAAAATTTCAAGTGTACCGTTATCTCGATACTCCGTTTGTCGTTTTATGTTAGAATACCTCGGCGTGGATAGAATTGGAAACAAATTAAAAAAGCGTCTTTGAAAGTCAAAAAATATTGAAGTATTATTAATAGTATTATCAATATTTGGAATCAACGGCCTGAAGTTGGAATAGTTCAGGGCCATTGAAGAAAACTCAATATTTATCGGGAGGAATGAAGTATCGTGAGGAAAAGTTTTTCAGCTTTGATGGGAGTATGCGTCTTTGTTCTGGCGGCCTCCGCCGTTCTGGCCGTCGCTGCCGAGCAGCCGGTTGCGCCGCAGAAGGATCCGGAAAGGGTTCTGGCCAGGGTTCAGGGTCAGGAGATCAAAGAAAAGGACGTCGATCAGATCATCCAGACGGCTGGACCTCAGGGTGCGATGTACGACAGCGAGCAGGGCAGAAAGGCCATTCTGGACGAGCTGGTGGCCGCCCGTCTTTTCGCCCTCGCCGGAGTGAAGCAGGGAGTGGATAAATCTCCGGCGGTGCTGGACGCCATAGCCGTTTTTTCTTCTCAGGCCGTGGCGCGGGCCACGATTGACGGGCTCATGCGGGACATCGCCGCCTCGGAGGAAGAGGCGAAGAAATTCTACGACGAAAATCCCGAACAGTTTACGAGCCCCGAAGAAATTCACGTTCGCCACATTCTGGTGAGCGACGACGTGACCAGCGCGGACACGATCAAAGGAGTTCAGGCCGAACTGAGCAGGGGAACGTCCTTTGACGTCGTGGCCATGGAGCGTTCGATCTGCCCCTCCGCGCCTCAGGGCGGCGACCTCGGCTTTTTCGGCAGGGGACAGATGGTTCCGGAATTCGAGGAGGCGGCCTTTGCCCTGCAGAATCCGGGAGATGTCTCCCAGCCCATTCAGACCTCGTTCGGGTGGCACATCATTCGGCTGGAGGAAAAAAAGGCTTCCTCGAAGGTTGTCTACGATGAAATGAAGCCTCAGATTATCCAGTATCTGACCAACGAAAAAAGGGTCAGGAAATACCAGGAGGAGCTCGAGGTGCTGAAAAAGGAGTACACCGTCGAAATTGTGCCGACGGCGGCAGCGAGTGACGCTACGGCTTCGCCGGACCAAAAGTAAAATATATTTACAGGTTGCCAATCGAAAGATCAAAAAAGAGGGGAACGGAGCGAACTCCGTTCCCCTCTTTTTTTGTCTCTGTCGACGCCGGACTGTAATTTTTCCCTACAGTCCGTACACGTGAACCTTCATCCCGCTGTGTTCGTGCTCTTCCCTGAAGAGTCGATCGTACCAGGTCTTCGTGTCATCCTCGTCCAGTATGAGCATGAATACATCCTGGGCCCGGCGTGGCTGTGCGTAGGCGACCGTCTGGGCAAGGCCATTGAGCACCATGACATCGTGGGATTTTGTGTTGTCAAAAAGCCGCAGCTCGATGACGAAACGCTCCTCCCTGCGCTCTCCGCCAGGAAGGCTGTAACCCCATCCGACGCTCATATCGATACGCCCCGTTCCAAGGGCGTAGTCGCACTCCATGCGCCCCCGATCCCCAAGAATAAAATGCAGAAAGGCGAACAGAAGCATCTGCGCCAGAACGCCCTCCAGCTCGTATCGGCGTCCCCAGGTCAGGAAATTTTCACAGAAAAGCTTCTGATAAAACTCGATCATGCCTCGAAAATCGAGCCGGCCGTCCGGCCTGACAAATTGAGTGCGATCGACGACATGCACCAGCTCGTCCTTCAGCCCCCTGCCCATGACCATCGGGATAATCTCCCGATATATGGCGCTCGGAATGCCCCACCCCGTCGGGGACCTGCGGATCAGCTCCAAATCCTCGAGGTAAACCAAGTCCTCCCGCGGGGGTCTTCGCTTCCAGTTTCCGCCGGTCAGGATGGGGAAAAGCGTCGTGCGCACGCTCGGATCCGTCAGCTTTATCGCGAGCTGCTCCATATAGGCGTCCTGGCGGGCGATGAAATGGTCCTTGGCCGCTTCGATCATGCCGTAGGTGATTGTCCTCGACGGATCGTCCCCAAAGCCCATCTCATAAAGCGCCTCGCAGAGAATCGCGTTGACCAGCCAGGGACGTCCGCCCGTCAGAGCGAAAACGCGCGAGTACGCGTTTTCCTGAAACGCCTGGCTCGTCTCCGTGGTGTACTGGTCGCAGAGTTCCTTGATTTCGTTCTGCGTAAAGTTATAAAGGACGATAGCTTTTTCACGAATGTCCGAACCGCCTCGTCCACTCAGAAATTTATTCTCTCCGATGTCTATGTCCATGTCGCGGACGTCCTGAACGCCGCTGAAGATGGCCGACTGGAGAAAGTGTTTCGGCCCGCTGACCTGCCCCGTGCGCATCTGTCTCAGAAGAGACGCCAGCGTCTTTCCGCTCAGCAGATCGACGCCGTCAAGCATCAGCATTATGGGGGGCAGCGGCGCGCGCTCCTGCATCCGCCAGCGTTCAAAAAACGCGATCAGGGCGCCCTCGGGGCCGACGTGCTCCAGAATGGAGGCAAAATTCTGATATGGCCAGGAGTCTCCGAAATCGATCTCCGCCCCCTCCGCCAGGCGGCTCAGAACCAGCCTGACGCCGCTGGCGATGTCGTTGTCCGTCGGTTGAGCCCCTTCGACGTTGCAATAAAAGCAACGACACTTCCCCTCATCGTTGATCTTTTTCTGCAATGCCAGAAGAAGCGTCGTCTTACCGGACTGCTTTGGGGAGCAGACCGTAAAATACCGCCCTCTGGCGATCATGCCCTCAATTGCGTTGTAATCGATGCGCTTCAATGGGTCCAGACTGAAATTTTCCTGTTCCCTGTTGGGTCCTGTGATATTGAAGTAGCGGCTCATTATACCCCTCCCTGCAAATTATTGCCATTATACCCCAAATCATCAGAAGAGCATGTTATGAGCCACAATTCCTTTTATGATGATCGCGGAGTGATTTATCCCTGAACCCAATATCGCCTCGTCAGAATAAAAATTCCGGCCAGAGCGAAGGCCGCGATCCCGAACCCTCCGTCGCAGCCGCCTCCGCCGCCCGAGGATGAGCGTTCGTTTACGGTGAGCGTAAATTCGTCCTCGTCAAACCTTTCTCCCTTGCTGTTGCCGGCCGTCACCCTGACCCGAATTATCGTCTGTCCGACGCCCTGCGCCGTCACGACGCCGGAGCCCGAGGTCACCACAGCGATCGAGGGATTGTCCGACTCGAACCGTATCGTGCGGGGCGTGTCGGCGGGCTCGACGGTCAGGTTGAGCCTCAGCGTCTGCTGCCCGCCCTGTCCCATCGTGGTCCCCGGGTTCACGAACTTCACGCTGACCGTCGGAACGGGCAGGGGATCCTCCCCGACTTTGACAGTCTTCGTTGCCGTGAACGTCGTCGCGGCGCCCGCCGATGTCCAGCCGTGCGCGGTCGCCCGGACCGTGGCCTCTCCCACGGCAAGCCCCGTCACGTTACCGAACCGGTCCACAGCGATCTCGCCGGAGGAGTTGACGACCGTCCACTCGATGCCGTCCTCGTAGTTGCGGACGTCGAGCGTCACGTTGTCGGGACGGGGAAGAGCCGTGTACTTTTCGGAGGTCCCTCTCTGGACGTACGATCCCCCGTCGATATCGACGCCCGAGAGCGCCACGGGACTCAGCTCGTACGCGCCCGCGTCGACGGCGATCATCTGCGGCCGGGCCGCCCCGCGCTCGTCCACGCCCGGCAGTCCCAGCGCAACCGCGGTGTCCGCGGAGATCATGTCAAGAGCGACGTTGCTCGTAGCGCTCAGAAGTTCGACCACGTTCACGCCGTCGACCGGGGTCAGGACGTCGGGAGTTTTGAACACGTCGGCGGCCGAAACGGAAACGACGTTGCCGCGGGAGGACGGAAAGGAAAGCCCGGCGTTGGTCTGCCCGATGACGTTGTACTGCCCCACGTTGCTGACAACGCCGTTGCCGTCGCTGTGGACGTCTGCCGTCGCGACGCCCGGGACGTTGCCCGTGACGATCGAGGCGTTGAACTCGACGATGCCTCCCGACACGGCGACGCCGCCGCCGCTGCCCGCCGCCTCGTTCGCGGTCAGGGTGCAGTTCGTGAAGGTCGTGGCGCCGGCCCCGCCTCCGTACACGTAAACGGCCCCTCCGTTCCCTCCGGCCCGGTTACGGAAAAAAGTGCAGTTCACAAAGTCCGCCTTACCGCCCGCCGTGGAGTCGATATAGACCGCCCCGCCGCTCTCGGAAAGGGTGTAGCCGTCGGTGAAGGTGAGCCCTTCGAACCTTGCGGCGCCGCCGGAATCGACGGAAAAGAGGCGAGTGATCCTGGAGCCCCTGACGGTCGCCCCCCGTCCGCTGACGGCGACGTTCCCCGTGATGTTGATCGTGCTGGAAATGTGAATTTCCCCGACCAAAGCGTCGATCTCGATGTCGCTCCGTTCACCGCTCGAGTTCGCGCCTGTCGCCGCCTGACGCAGAGAGCCCGCCCCCGTGTCCGACCCCGACGTCACGCGAAACGTCGCCGCGTTCGCCGTGCTCGCCGCCCATGACAACAGAAAAACGACCAGAAGCGCCGCGAGCTTCGCCTTCGGTTTTACGGATTTGATCTTTATTCTCTTCAATGATGTCCCCTCCCGACTCAATGTCACGTTCGCGTATATTATAGTGGAAAAGATTAAGACGAATGGAGATTGTACATGTTTTACAATAAAAGAGGAATGGCCCTTTTCATGAGCGGCTATGTCTGTGCGCTGATTTACAGCGGAATCAACCTGTCGGAGCTGTTTTTCAGAGAGGAGCATTATTTTCTCGTTTTCGCCCTCTGGATTCTCTGGGGCTCGTCGCTGCCCCTCGGGCTCTTCCGAAAAAAATGCGTTTCCTGGCTGAAGCGCGTCGGCGGCGTCGCCCTCACGTTCGTGATTCACCTGTCCGTGGCGTTTCTGTTCCTGAACGCCTGGACGCTCCTGTCGCCTCGCGGCCCCTTCCCCGCCCCCACCGACCGCGAGGCGGGGATTGTCCTGAACCTGGCGCTTCTCTGGATCGCCTGCGGCGTCGCGTGGGCGCAGCGGATTGGCGTGCGATCCTTCGAGGTCGAACTTCCCTCCTCCGTCCTGCATTCCCCCGTCCGCATCGTCGCCGCGGCGGACATTCACGCGGGAGGGATCGTGGAGCGGCGTTATCTGAGACGCCTGCAAAAACGCATCGCCCTCTGTCGCCCGGATATAGTGTTGCTGCCCGGGGACGTCACCGACGGGGACGTCCCTCGCGCGGCCGACGCGGGACTTACGGAAACGCTTGCCGCGCTCGAGGCGCCCCTCGGAAAATACGCCGTGCTGGGAAACCACGACATCTACGCGGGGGCCGAAGCGTCTCGATCCCTTTTGAACGAAGCGGGCTTCATCGTCCTAGAGGACGAGGCCCGCGTCATCGACGGAGCGTTAGTCCTCGTGGGGCGCAACGACCCGAGAGGCGTGCACTTCGACATCCCGCGCGCGCCCCTTGCGTCGCTCCTCGAGGGGCAATCCGAACTGCCCGTCGTCGTCGTCGATCACACGCCATGTAATCTGAAGGAAGCCGAGGACTGCGGAGTCGATCTCCAGATTTCGGGACATACCCACGGCGGACAGGTGTTTCCGTTCAACCTGGTGATGAAGTGGAAGTATGGAATCTCCTCCGGCCTGACGCGCAGAGGAAAGACGACGGTCTGCGTCTCACCGGGAGCGGGCCTCTGGACGATGCCGCTGCGCACCGTCACGAGTAGCGAGATCGTCCTGTGCACGCTCGTCTTCGTGCCGAAAGCCCGACAGCCCGACAGCTGTCCGGACTGAAAGCTGGCTCGCCTTGCCATCCTGAAAAAACGGCGCCGTTATTTCGCCAGGAGGGCCAGTACGACGCCTGTGGCAGCGATAATGATTCCGACGGAGATATGGATAATTCTCCCGAATTCGATAATCTCCTTATATCCAAAGACTCTGAGATTGAGATAGTGTACAATTATGGATTGGAACCAGATGTCGTATTCATTTGGGGGATGCGGCACAATTTACACAGAGGGGGTACTATATTCATGGCAAAAAAACACTGGAAAACGATGGACGGGAACACGGCGGTGGCGCATGTCGCCTACGCGTTCACGGAGGTCGCGGCGATATTCCCGATCACGCCGTCATCCACCATGCCGGAAATGATCGACGAGTGGGCCGCGCATGGCCGCAAAAACATTTTCGGGCAGACCGTCAAAGTGACGGAACTCCAGTCCGAGGGCGGCGCCGCCGGCGCCGTACACGGCGCGCTTTCCGCCGGGGCGCTGGCCAGCACCTTCACCGCGTCGCAGGGGCTTCTGCTGATGCTGCCCAACATGTACAAGATCGCGGGCGAGCTGATGCCCGGCGTATTCCACGTCTCGGCGCGAGCCGTCGCGGGGCACGCGCTCTCCATCTTCGGAGACCACAGCGACGTCATGTCCGCGCGCATGACGGGCTTCGCGATGCTCGCCGCCGGAAGCGTTCAGGCGGCCATGGACCTCGCCGCTGTCTCCCACCTGGCGAGCCTCAGATCGAGCGTTCCCTTCCTGAATTTTTTCGACGGGTTCCGCACCTCCCACGAGGTTCAGAAAATCGACGCGCTGGAGTACGACGATCTCGCCGGGCTGGTGGACTACGACGCGATCGACGCGTTCCGCGCGCGTTCCATGCGCCCGGAGAATCCGTACCAGAAGGGAACGGCCCAGAACCCCGACATCTTCTTCCAGGCCAAGGAGGCCGCCGCCCCCTATTACGTGGGGATTCCCGACACGGTCGAGGGCTACATGCAGGAGATCAAAAAACTTACCGGACGCGAGTATCATCCGTTCAACTACTACGGGCACCCCGAGGCGACGCGCGTCGTTGTCGCCATCGGATCCGCCTGTCAGGCCATTGAGGAGACCGTCGACTACCTGAACGCCAGGGGTGAAAAGGTCGGCGTCGTCGAGGTCCATCTCTATCGTCCGTTCTCGCCGAAGTACTTCTTCCGCGTGCTGCCCTCCACGGTCGAGGCCATCGCCGTGCTCGACCGCTGCAAGGAGCCCGGCGCACTCGGCGAGCCCCTGTACGAGGACATTCGCACGCTCTTCTTCGAGAAGGGCTGCTGCGCACCCAAAATCGTCGGCGGACGTTACGGCCTCGGCTCCAAGGACACGACTCCTTCCCACATCAGGACCGTATTCGACAACCTGAAGCTCTACGAGCCGCGCAACCACTTCACCATCAGCATCGTGGACGACGTCAGCGACACCTCTCTTCCGGTGAAGGAGCACATCGAGGCCGCTCCGGAGGGCACGGTCTGCTGCAAGTTCTGGGGGCTGGGCTCCGACGGGACGGTGGGCGCCAACAAAAACTCCATCAAGATCATCGGCGACCACACCGACATGTACGCCCAGGGCTATTTCGCCTACGACTCCAAGAAGTCGGGCGGCATCACGGTGTCGCACCTGCGTTTCGGGAAAGCGCCGATCAAATCGACCTACCTCATCGACTCCGCGGACTTTATCGCCTGCCACAAGCAGGAGTACGTCCATCAGTACAATGTTCTGGCGGGGATCAAAAAGGGCGGAACCTTCCTGCTGAACACTCAGTGGACCAAACCGGAGGACCTGGAGGCGCAGCTTCCCCCGAAGGTGAAGCGCACCCTGGCCGAAAGGGCGTGCAAATTCTACGTCATCAACGCCGTCGATGAGGCGGAGAAGCTCGGGCTCGGCAACCGCACGAACACCATCATGCAGTCCGCCTTCTACAAGCTGGCGAACGTCATCCCCATCGATGACGCCGTGAAGTACATGAAGAGCGCCATCGAGAAGAGCTACGGCAACAAGGGCGAAAAAATCGTCAAAATGAACAACGACGCCGTGGACGCGGGCCTCAAAAATCTCATCGAAATCAAAGTTCCCGCATCCTGGGCGGATGTCGCGGACAAAATCGTGGAGCGGGTCGGACTGCCGAGCGAGATTCCGGACTTCATCGAGGACGTCGTCCTGGTCATCAACGCGCAGGACGGCGACGACCTTCCCGTGAGCACCTTCACCGACGGTTACGAGGACGGACATTTCCCGTCCGGCACCTCCGCCTACGAGAAGCGCGGCGTCGCGATCAACGTCCCCGAGTGGAAGAGCGACAAGTGCATCCAGTGTAACCAGTGCGCCATGGTCTGCCCCCACGCGGCCATCCGTCCGTTCCTGCCGGACGCCGACGAACAGAAGGCCGCGCCCGCGGGTTTCGGCGCCGTTGAACCGAAGGCGAAGGCCATGAAGGACGCCGGTTTTAAATACAGGATGCAGGTTGACGTTCTGGACTGCATGGGCTGCGGCAACTGCGCGGACATCTGCCCGGTCAGCGCTCTCGAGATGAAGCCCATCGCCACCCAGAGCGCGGAGATCCCCAACTGGACCCACGCCATCGAGAACATCTCCGACAAGGAGGACGCGGGGAACAAGTTCACCGTTCAGGGCAGCCAGTTCCAGCGTCCGCTGCTCGAGTTCAGCGGCGCGTGCGCCGGCTGCGGCGAAACGCCCTACGCGAAACTGGTCACGCAGCTCTTCGGAGACCGCATGATGATCGCCAACGCCACGGGTTGCTCCTCCATCTGGGGCGCCTCTTCGCCGAGCATGCCCTACACCGTGAACGCGAAGGGACACGGCCCGGCCTGGGCGAACTCCCTGTTCGAGGACAACGCCGAGTACGGTTACGGCATGAAGCTGTCCATCAACGTCATGGTGGAATATCTCGTCAGCGCCATGACGGCGCTTTTGAAGCTCGACATTCCGCAGGAGGACAAGGCCGTCCTCACCGAGTGGCTCGAAACCCACAACGACGGAGAGAAGTCGAAGGCCTCCGCGGCCAAAGTCGAGGCTCTGCTGGAGAAGGTGTGTTCCTGCGAATGCGGCTGCGGGTGCGGCGGCGACGATGAAGTTTTCTCACTCTACGGCCAGATCTGTCAGTATCACGACTACCTGGTCAAGAAGTCCGTCTGGATCTTCGGCGGCGACGGTTGGGCCTACGACATCGGCTATGGCGGATTGGATCATGTGCTGGGCAGCGGCGAGGACATCAACGTTCTGGTTCTGGACACCGAGGTCTACTCCAATACCGGCGGACAGTCCTCCAAGTCCACCCCCACCGCGGCCATCGCGAAGTTCGCGGCAAGCGGCAAGCGCGTGCGTAAAAAGGATCTGGGGCGCATGGCGATGACCTACGGTCACGTTTACGTCGCTCAGGTCGCCATGGGCGCGGATAAAAACCAGCTGCTCAAGGCCCTGGCCGAGGCCGAGGCGCATCACGGGCCGTCCCTCGTCATCGCCTACGCGCCCTGCATCAACCACGGCATCAAGGCCGGCATGGGCAAGACGCAGGAACAGACGAAGAAGGCCGTCGAGGCCGGCTACTGGCACCTGTACCGCTATAACCCCAACCTGTTCGACCAGGGGAAGAATCCCTTCACCCTGGATTCGAAGGAGCCAAAGGGCGGCTTTAAGGAATTTTTGGAAAGCGAGGTCCGCTACGCCTCCCTGAAACAGAGCTTCCCCGAAATCGCCGATCAGCTTTTCAACCAGGCGGAGAAGGAAGCCCGCCAGCGCTACAACGCCTACAAAACCCTCGCGGAACTGGGCGCGGAACCCATAAAGGCGGAATAAACGAAAGTAAGACACAATCAGGCAAAACGTATCGCTGTGGCCGGGGAAGTTTCCCGGCCATTTTTGATGATGTAATTTAATGGTGTAAAGCCACTTTTGTTGGTGTAAAATGAGGTTTCGGAATTATCGGATGCGCTTCAGGATCTCCGGTTGAGAGATTCGCAGCGGATCGAAGCATATGGATCAGACTGCCCGCGCCATTCCTGTTCTCCTGAATGCGCGCGCCGAAACAGGAGGATTTCACGATGAAAATTTCACGTCTTGTTTTGCCGGCCCTCTTGGGAATCGCTATGTGCGTTTCTCCCGTTCCGGCGGCGGACTTCGAGTTCAGGGGCGTGGTGGAGGCCGTCGATCCCACGTCGCGCCTGCTCTCCTTTTACGCGGAAAAGTTCACGCCCGAGGAGCTGGCGCTGACGATAGACGAGCAGCCCGACGACACGGGGCGTTTTCGCGACATCCACATGGACCTGACCGGCGTGAAAATCGGCGGGGTGCGGGTGGAAAGGCTGACGTTCCGCATGAACGACGTGCAGTTCAATTCTCCTTCGGAATGGGCGGAGGGAAACGTCGAGTGCAAAAACGCCCTTCAGATATACGCGTACTGTCTGCTTCGGGAGTCCGACGTCAACGACAAACTGAGCGCGCAGACCTTCGGAAAGGACGACCACTGGAAGGACATTACCATGAAGATCACCCCCGCGGGACTCCAGGCGCGCGGAGTTTACGTGGCGAAGGTTCTGTTCGTCACTTTGAACATTCTCATCGAGGCCGAGGGAGGACTTCGGATCGCGGAGGGCAGGGAGCTGTGGCTGGACGATTATCAGGTCCGCGTCAACACGCTGGACGTTCCCGACTACATCACCCGAAAGGCGATCAGTCAGATCCAGCCTCTGCTGGATCTGGGGCGTTTTCCTCTGCCCCTGCGCCTTCACAGTGTCGAATTTCAGGAGCATCAGGCCGTCTTTTCCACCCGCATCCCTCCCGAGACAATGGCGGGGGGCATAACCTACCACTACATGGCTGAGTGAGCGATGTACGGCATCGATCGCGTTCGCTATTGCTGGGTCGGCGTTTCCGCCCTTCTGCAGGGTCTCCTGCTGGGCAGGTACGTCTACACGTTCTCCGGGGTCTATCTGGCGCTTCCGCTCACCGTCGTGGTGGTCGTTCCCTTTGCCTTCTGGCTGGGGCAGGAGCACTGGGGGCGACGTTTGAAGCGCTTTCTGGGCGCTCTCGCGCTGATTCTCGCTCTCTTCCACGCCTACTGGCTGTGGTCCGTTTTTCCCGCAGACGGTGAATTTTATTACCTGCCCGCCCAGAACCTGAACCTGATTCGGATCTGTGTCGCCGCATTTTTGTTCCTGCCCTTTTTTCAGTGCCGAATCGCCACATGGAGCTGGCGCGTCCCCTACTCGGAGATCTTTTTTCAGCTCTGCCGCAACGTTTTTCTGCTGTTCCAGGCAGTCATCGTCACGGTGATTTTCTGGTCGCTGCTGCTCACCGCCTCCCTCCTCTTCGACATCATCGGGCTCGACCAGGTGCCGAAAATCGTTTTCAACCCCCTCGTGGCCATCCCCCTGACCAGCCTTACCTTCGCCTTCTCGATCACTCTGGCCCTGAAACACCCCGGGATCGACTCCCTCGGGCGCTGGATTCTTTCGATCCTCGCGTGGCTTCTGCCGCCATTTTCCATATTGTCCGTCGTGTTCGTCGTCTCTCTCCCCTTCTCGGGGCTCAAGACGCTTTTGGACACGGGCCAGGCCAGCACCCTGATGCTGATGCTCCAGCTGGGCACCATTCTGCTGGCCAACGCGGCCTGGCTGGACGGGACCCGCTCGCCGTTTTCCATTCGGGCGGTCGAGGCGATCGCCACGCTGTCCCTGCTCTGTCTGCCGATTTACACCGCGCTCTGCCTCTACTCTCTCGGCCTTCGCATTCAGCAGTACGGTTGGAGCGTCGATCGCATCCATGCAGCGTTCTTCGTCGTCATGGCCGGCATCTGGGGACTGGGTTACGCCGGCGCCGCCGCTCTGCGCCAGTGGCCCTCCGCGCTGGGGCGCGTCAACACCTCGGCCGCGCTGATCTTCGGGATTCTCGTCATCGCGATGAACTCCCCCGCTCTGGACCCTTATCGCCTCTCCGCCAACAGCCAGGCGGAGCGCCTGCTGACCGGGCAAACCGACCCCAACGCCTTCGACTTTCTCTACCTGCGCTTCAACCTGGGACGTTACGGAAATTATACGCTGGACCGCCTGGCGGGAATCGAAAACGCGCCGAAGGCGACCCAGATCCGCGGCAACCTGACGGAGGCCCGAGCGATGAATCCCAGAGAATACTGGGACAACGTGCGAAACGGTTTGATACCGGAAAGGGCGCGCAGAGAAATTCTCTCGAGGGCCGGGGTCCATCCGGAGGGCCGCAGCCTTTCTCCGGCGCTCGCGGACAGCCTTGTCGCAAAGTGGAGCCTGCTCGACCGCTGGCTTTCCCTGCGCAGCGTTCGAAACGGTTCGGAACTCGCCTTTATCTTTAAAAAAGTCGTGAACGACAGCGATGGAGAAAATCTTCTGCTGATTCGAAACGGCCAGGGAATCGTCCTCGACCTTTTTCCGGTCTCCGCCGACTTTGAGATCGTGGGAACGATTCAGGGTCCGGTCACCCTCGACTCTCTGACGTCGGAAGATCTCCAGGTCGTCAGGCCGCGCTTTATGGACCTCCAACTGGGCGACCTCCGGTTTCGAATCCTGCCTGTGCGGTAGATATATTGAAAATGAAGGGGCCAGATAATGGCGGGCAAATGGCATAGTGGTTTAACTTAAGTTTACTATAAGAGGCTACTTCCTGGATATGCGTTCATTCTTGCGGCAAGGGAATTGAGATGGGATTTTTCGAATAGAACACAGGCTGTAAGTGTGATTTTATTTTGGAACTTTCTACCTGTGCGTTGTGTCTGTGAGTTTTGCGGAGTGATGCCGATCAGCGACGCCGCCGGATGGCTGGGCGTTCCATGGAATACCGTCAAACACAAACGTCCTCTGGACAGGAAATACTACAAGGCGCAAGCCTTGAATATAACGAAAATTTCCCATATTCAAGACAGGAATTTAAAGATAAGACAAACTACAGAATTTATGCGTTTTTATTATCATTGACAAATTCTGGATTACGTTGATTATAATGGGGCTATTCGGCGCTATCATCAATACTTTTAAGCACTACGACACCTCTAAACTGAAGTCAATGGTGAATGTCCGTACCGTTTATATATACAGCATGTTAAACCCTTTTGGGCACATTCATACCGTCGGAACACTTGCATTTCTTTTTCTTCACGCATATGCCGATGCGCGAAAAAAATACATTTTGCGTTGCAATTATCACTATGGGCGGTGTTTTTATGGAATTTAGCCATGAACAGGATATATTTTTATGTATTGGAACGTTATAAACGCTCAATTTGAATTTTATATTTAAAAACGCCCCGCCTCTTTCATTGGAAGAAATACCATGATTCTATTTAAAGGATTTAAAAAGGGTAATGGAGGATTAAAGTATTGCCGAAGCGATGGATAGTTGTTGATGTTGAACGGCAAACAGAGCATCTTTCACGACGCGGGACCTGAAATGATTCAAAACACAACGGCTCCTTATCTGATAAAATTCACGGCGGATTTTGATCGCCCGCATCTGAACAGGGGCCGGAGAAAAGGGATAGAAATGGAAAAGGGATGGAAATATGGACAGCGAACGCGACGAACATAAGATAAACGAAGCGATGAATTTTATGAAACATCTTCCCTTCAAAGACATGGGGGAAGTGAAACTGGACACGAACCGATCGAGCCGAACGGGATTTTCGGAGATTATCTACTGCCCCGGCAAGAGCGACGAGCAGCTGGCGACCATCGCCCGCGCCCTTCAAAACGCGCAGGAGAATGTTTTGTTCTCGCGCGTGTCGCCCGACCAGCACAGCGTCATCTCCTCCGTGCTGCCGGACGCGATGTTTTACGCCAGGGCGCGCCTGACGGGTATCAGGCGACAGGAAAGCCCCCACTACAGGGGGGTGACGGTAATGACCGCGGGGAGCAGCGACGTGGGGGTCGCCGAGGAGGCCGCGATCACGGCCGAGTACATGGGATGCGACGTCCTGCGCCTTTATGACGTGGGGGTCGCGGGACTGCACCGGCTGCTCTCTCACGTCGAGGAGCTTCAGGCATCGAGGGCCATCGTCGCCGTCGCGGGGATGGAAGGGGCCCTGCCCACGGTGGTCGGCGGGCTGGTGAGCTGCCCCGTCATCGCCGTCCCCACCAGCGTCGGATACGGGGTCAGCCTGGGGGGCATCGCGCCGCTTCTGACCATGCTGAACTCCTGCGCTATGGGCGTGTCCGTCGTCAACATCGACAACGGGCTGGGCGCCGGATATTTCGCCGCGAGCGTCGTGCGGCAGATTTACCTGGCCCGGCAGGCCGAGCCCGACCCCGCGGCAACCGATAAAACGGGCAAATCATGATTACGCGTTCCCTGCTGGAACATATCTTCTCCGCCGCCAGCATCGAGCGGTGGAACGATCATCCGCACCCCGCCGTATTCACCGAGCTGGGCAAGCAGGCCCACAAGATGGTCATCGCGTGGGTACTGGCCAAACACGAGGAGGACGCCGGACGGCCGATAGACTGGACCGCGCTGATCGAGGGCGGCATATTCGAGTTCCTGCACCGCGTCGTCGTCACGGACATCCGCCCCCCGGTGTTTCATAAGCTCATGGAACACCGCGACACGCGAGAGCAGCTCAACGAATGGGTTTATAAAAATCTGGAGCGGGACCTGTGCGCTCTGTCTGCCCCCCTCGCCCTGCGCTTCCGCGAATATCACAGGGGCGACGATTCCACGCCGGAGCGCCAGATTCTGCGCTCGGCGCACTACCTCGCCACAAAATGGGAGTTCGACTTCATCCTCTCCTGGAGCGCCGGAATGTACGGCATCGAGCAGACGCAGCTGGAAATCGAAAGCCAGATCGAGTACATCGGCATCGCCGTCGCCCGCGAGATCCTGCTGCACCCCAAATCCTCGAAGCTGTGGGGCTTCATTTCCCTGGTCGGGCAGCTGACCTTTCAGAAACGCTGGGCGCAGACCCCGCGCGTCCCGCAGACGTCCGTCCTCGGGCACCTGCTTTTCGTCGCGATCGCCGCCTGGATGGTCTCGCTCGAAATTGGGGCCTGCCCGCGCCGCGCCCGCAACAATTTTTTCGGCGGACTCTTCCACGACCTCCCCGAGGTTCTCACCCGCGACATCATCTCCCCCGTCAAGGCATCCGTGGAGGGGCTCGACGAGCTGATCCGCGGTTACGAGCAGAAGGCGATGGAGGAGCGAATTTTCCCCCTGCTCCCCGAATCCTGGCACGACGAGCTGCGCTACTACACCGAGGAGGAATTTACGAACAAGACCCGGAACGCGAATTTCGTCGATCCCATGCAGCGCCACAGGGGAGACATTCCCGCGGAGTTCAACCGCGACGAGTACAACCCTCTGGACGGCCACATCGTCGAGACCTGCGACAAGCTGGCCGCATTCATGGAAGCATCCGTTTCCATACGCACCGGCGTCCACCCGCAGGCCCTCGAGGACGGCAGACGGCACCTCCGCGAGCGCTTCGCCGGTACCGTCATCTGCAACTGGCCAGTCGGCCAGCTCTTCGACCTCTTCTGGTGAGAAACGCGAATCCGCTGCCGACGCTCCCCGGACTCCCGCGTTCTTACGCACTTTCCATTATTGATTAACCTTGACCTTAAGGCTACAATCGAATACGAAAAAAGAGACGATGACAGGTCTCTTTTTGGCGTGAATTTTCGCCTGCGATTTTTATCCGGATTCGCCTTTATCCGGAGGGTTTGGCTTTTGATTTGGAGGTTTTGGGAGTATGTCCAATCTGACAAGGGTGATAGAGCAGTACATCAACGATCTTTTCGACTCCGACAACGAGGAGTCCAGCATTTCCCTGAGGCGCAAGGAACTGGCCGCGTCCTTCGGGTGCGTTCCCAGTCAGATCAACTACGTCCTGCGCAGCCGCTTCACGCCGGAGAAAGGGTATCTCGTGGAGAGCCAGCGCGGCGGACACGGCTATATTCGCATCATGCGCATCTCCTGGGAAGATCCGGAGGATCGCCTGCGGCACGTCGACGAAATCGTGGGCGACGCCATCTCCGAGCAGGACCGCAGAAAGCTTCTGGCGACCTTACAGGAGAGAGGCTTGATAAATGCGAGGGAACGCCTGATAATTGAGGTGGCGCTGAGGCATGCGGACGAACTGGGACGGTCCGATTTTGACGTGTCCCAGCATAAGCGCAACGTCATTCAGGCCGACCTTCTGAAGCGTATGCTCCGTAGCCTGGTTCTCGCCTAGCCGGTTTCGGCTTAAACTTTTTATCTTTCTCAAACTTTTTTCTTTGGAAAGGAATCTTATCATGTGGCAATTTTTTACCGAACGCGGGAAAAAGGTCATTCAACTGGCCCACCGTGAGGCACTGAAAATGGGACACAACGTCATAGAACCGGAACACATCCTTCTCGGCCTTATCTACGAGGGCGGCGGCGTGGCGTGGCAGGCCATGATCGCCATGGGGCTCAACCTCGACGAGGTGCGCACTCAGATCGAGGACGCCATGGGACGTTCTCAGCCCACTTTGAAGGCCATCGACCTGCCGCTCAGTCCGCGCGTGAAAAAGGCGCTGGAGCTGGCCATGCGCGAGGCCCGCAACATGGGCATCAACTACGTGGGGACCGAGCACATTCTTCTGGGCATTCTGGCGGACACGAGCAGCATGGTCACGCAGTACTTCCTGGCCATGGGCGTCGACGCCGCATCCATCCAAAAACAGATCCTGACCATCATGTCGGAGGGGTCCTCCCTCGCTCCCGCCGGAAACGGAAACGTCGAGACCCTGTCGGACCGGATGAAAAAGAAGGGGCGCACCAGAACCCCCACCCTGGACCAGCTGGGCATCGACCTGACTCAGAAGGGCCGCGACGGCGAGCTGGACCCCGTCATCGGCCGCGCAAAGGAGATCCGGCGCGTCATGCAGGTTCTCTGTCGCAGGACCAAGTGCAACCCCGTCCTGATCGGTGACCCCGGCGTGGGAAAGACCGCCGTCGTCGAGGGGCTGGCGCAGCAGATCGCGGACGGCAACGTCCCCGAACCCCTGCGCGACAAGCGCGTCGTGCAGCTCAACACCGGCAACCTCGTCGCGGGGACCAAGTATCGCGGCGAATTCGAGGAGCGTCTGCGCCGCATCGTCAAGGAACTGAGCGACTCCAAAGACGTCATTCTCTTCGTCGACGAGGTCCACACGATCGTGGGGGCCGGCAGTGCCGAGGGCGCCGTGGACGCCGCCAATATCCTGAAGCCCAGCCTTTCCCGCGGCGTCTTTCAGCTCATCGGGGCGACCACGCAGGAGGAATACCGCAGGTACGTCGAGCGCGACGCGGCGTTGGAGCGGCGCTTTCAGCCAGTGAAGGTGGAGGAACCGAGCATCGCCGACTCCGTTCGCATTCTGAACGGCCTGAGAGAGCGATACGAGACGCACCATCAGGCCGAAATCGAGGATGCCGCTCTGGAGGCCGCGGCGCAGCTCTCCGCCCGCTATATCAAGGATCGCTTTCTGCCCGACAAGGGCATCGACCTGATCGACGAGGCGGGGTCGAGGGCCCGGCTCCGTATGCTGGACCCCCCCGACTCCATTCGCGACCTGGAGCGTCGCCTCGAAAGCACCCGAAAGGACAAGGAAACGGCCGTCACCGCGCAGAACTTCGAGCGGGCGGCCAGGCTGAGAGACGAGGAACACGCCCTCGCCGACGAGCTGGAACAGGCCCGCACCGCCTGGCGGGACAGCCGGGGCACAAGGCGCGTCGTCGTCACGGCGGAGGATATCGCGTCGGTGGTCTCCGAGCTTACGGGCGTCCCCGTCGTTCGGCTGACGGAGGAGGAGTCCGCGCGCCTTCTGAGAATGGAAGAGGAGATCTCCACGCGCCTCGTGGGGCAGGACGAGGCGATCAGCGCCGTTTCCCGCGCCATCCGCAGGGCGCGCAGCGGACTTCGCGACCCCCGGCGCCCCATAGGCAGTTTTTTGTTTATGGGGCCGACCGGCGTTGGAAAGACGGAGCTCGCCCGTTCCCTGGCGCGTTTTCTCTTTGGGAGCGAGGACGCCATGATCCGCCTCGACATGAGCGAGTTCATGGAAAAACACGAGGTCTCCAAACTTCTGGGGGCGCCCCCCGGTTACGTTGGGCACGAGGGTGGAGGCAAGCTGACGGAGCTGGTCCGCAGAAGGCCCTATTCCGTCATCCTCTTCGACGAGATCGAGAAGGCGCACCCCGAGGTGTACAACGTGCTGCTGCAGATTCTGGAGGACGGACACCTCACCGACGGGCAGGGGCGAACGGTGGATTTCCGCAACACGGTGGTCATCATGACCAGCAACATCGGGGCGAAGGAGGCCGTTCAGGGAAACCCGCTGGGATTCGACGCCGCCGGTAACTCCTCGAACACCCTGGACTGGGGACGCCTGAAGAAAATCATCACGGACGAGGCGCAGCGCGCTTTTCGCCCGGAGTTTCTGAACCGCATCGACGAGATGGTGGTGTTTCGTCCGCTGTCGCGCGAGAACCTGCTGCGCATCGTCGAGATCATGCTTTCGGACGTCCGCCAGCGCCTCGAGGAAAAGGGCATCGACATCGGCGTCGAGAGCGACGCCCAGGTCATGATTCTGGAAAAGGGCTTCCAGCCGAAATTCGGCGCTCGCCCTCTGAGGCGCGCGATTCAGTCCATGATCGAGGACCGGCTGGCCGACTCCGTGCTGGCCGGCAGGATCGGCAGGGGAACGACCGTAACCGTCAGAGTCGCGGACAACGAGATCGTTTTCGACACCGGTGAGATCCTCGCCGCCCCGACAAATCCGTAAGAAAACAATCGCGGATCCGAACAGCGCGGAGGCGGACGACAAAAGAAGAAGGCCCGAAATCGAGCCCCCCGGCTTCGCCGGGGGGCCTTAAATTTTCCCGCGCTTCGCGCCGCGCGCAGCGGATGCCCTCCTGCGCCGTCCGCGCCGGGCGGAGCTTGTCAAAATCTCCAAACGAATATAGAGTACCAACAAGATGAAGCGCGATACGGAACGGGACTGTTCTGTTTTTCAGGCGAGCCTGCGGAAGGCGCGTCCGCTTTGCGATCAATAAGGAGGTTTTAAGGTGTTCAAGGTAAAGGAAGCCCTTCCGGGCGACGCCAACAGAAACATCGCCCGGCTGGACCCCGGCGATATGGCGATTCTCGGTCTGTCCGAGGGGCAGATCATCGAGATAGAGGGGAAGCAGACAACGGCGGCGCGCATTCACGCCTGCGACTCCGAGGACCACGGGAAACGGATTCTTCAGATCGACGGTCTGATACGCGAGAACGCGGGGGTCGCTCTGGAGGACACGGTGATTGTCCGGCGGGCCGATCACCACTTCGCCGGCAGCGTGACGCTCCAGCCGCTTTCCTCCGTCGCATTGACGGACCGGGAGCGCGACAGCGCCTACGTCCTCTCCCTGCTCGAGGGTGTTCCCCTGATGGCGGGGGACCGCATTCGCCTGAACCTCTTCGGGACGCGCGTCTGTGACTTTCGCGTCTCCGAGACGACCCCCGAGGGATCGGTCGTCATCAGCAAGGCGACCTACCTGAACCTGTTGAAAAATTTGAAGATCGTCCTGCCGAAAAAAATTTCCTACGAGGACATTGGCGGCCTGGGCTCGCAGATACGCCATATCCGGGAGATGATCGAGCTGCCGCTGCGGTTTCCGCAGGTCTTCGAGCGCCTCGGGATTCAACCTCCGAAGGGCGTTCTGCTGTACGGTCCCCCGGGCACGGGAAAGACCGTCATCGCGCGGGCCGTCGCCAACGAGACCGACGCGTGGTTCACGCACATCTCGGGCCCGGAGATCATCGGAAAGTTCTACGGCGAAAGCGAGGAGCGGCTGCGCAACATCTTCGAGGAGGCCCAGTCGCGTTCGCCCTCCATCATCTTCATCGACGAGATCGACGCCATCGCCCCGAAGCGCGAGGAAATGGGAGGAGAAAAGCAGGTGGAGCGCCGCGTCGTGGCCCAGCTTCTGGCCCTGATGGACGGGCTGGAGTCGCGCGGGCAGATCGTCGTGATCGGCGCGACGAACATCCCGAACTCCCTGGACCCGGCCCTGCGCCGCCCGGGACGCTTCGACCGCGAAATCTCGATCCCCATACCCGACCGCAAGGGCCGGTACGAGATTTTGCAGATTCACACGCGGGGCATGCCCCTGGCCGGGGGCGCGGACGCGGTCGACCTGAAGCGTGTGGCGGACCTGTCGCACGGATTCGTCGGAGCAGACCTGGAGGTGCTGGCTAAGGAGGCGGCGATGGCCTGCGTGCGGGATATTCTGCCCGCCATCAATCTGCAGACGCAGGAAATTCCTTACGAAAAGGTCGCTAAACTGGAGGTGAAGATGTCCCACTTCATGTCCGCCCTGATGGAGATCGAACCCTCCGCGATCCGCGAGGTATTCGTCGAGGTTCCCGACGTTTCGTGGGAGGACGTCGGCGGCCTGGAGGACATTCGGGAGGAGCTTTTCGACGCCGTGCAGTGGCCGCTTCGCAGCCCGGAGCTGTTCGAGCGCTACGACATTCAGCCGCCGAAGGGCATCATGTTGCACGGGCCGTCGGGCACGGGGAAAACGCTGCTCGCCAGGGCTCTGGCGAAGGAAAGCGGCATAAACTTCATCTCGGTGAAGGGGCCGTCTCTGATGTCGAAGTACGTCGGGGAGTCGGAACGCGCGATTCGCGAGGTGTTCCGAATGGCGAAACAGGCCGCGCCGTCGATCCTCTACTTCGACGAGATCGAGTCGCTGGTGCCCGCGCGCGGACACGACTCCGGCAGCGGGTCGGCCTTCACGGAAAGGGTCATCGGACAGTTTCTGGCGGAGATGAGCGGCATCGAGGAGCTGACCGGCGTCGTGGTTCTGGCGACGACAAACCGTCTCGACCTCGTGGACCCCTCCCTGCTGGTCCCGGGACGCTTCGACATGGTTCTGGAGCTGCCCCTCCCCGACCAGGGAGCGCGCGAGGAGATTTTCGGCATCGAGCTGCGCAAAAAACCTCTGGCGGCCGACGTGGCCCTGAAGGAGCTGGCCCGCCTCACCGACGGCAGCAGCGGCGCGGACATCGCCTTCGCCTGCCGCAGGGCCGCGATGATGGCGCTGCGCGAACAGCGAGCAGGAGAACAGGACGCCTTCCTTCTGAAGCGCAAACACTTCGACGCCGCGCTGACGGACCTGAAGCGCAGGCGACGCGAAACCCCGGATACATCGGGAAAAGCATAAAA
>JAITPZ010000207.1 GCA_031289165.1 Synergistaceae bacterium | reverse complement strand
CTGAACGTCGGAGAGAAGCTCCTCAAGGCTGTTTTCCACCTCCGCCCAGCGATCCGACAGCACGGAAAAACCGGCGGCGTGGCGATGCCCCCCCCACGCCTCCAGACGCTCGGAGAGGGCGCTCAGTATGTTAACGGCGTTTGCCCCCGCGGGAACGCGCAGGGTCCCGCGAATTTTTCCCCCGACCGGAGCGGCCAGCGCCACCGGGCTTCGGCGCATGCTGCAGATGCGGCTGGCGACGCCGCTCAAAACCCCGACGGGCCAGTTTTCGTCGTACATCACGTGGCGTCGAAGGCCGTCCGGATCGCAAATTTCGACCGCGATGCGCTCGGAGATCATCTGGCGCTTTTTGTTGGCCTTGATCAGATCGCCGACGCCGGTGTAGAGTTCCCCCGCGCCCAGAAGAACCCTGACGGAAACGTCCGCGCAGCCGATGCGTCCGGGGGCGTTCAGACAGGGGATCACGCGCATGGACAATTGTTCCTCCGAAAGGGCCTGCCGGGGGACGCCCAGTTTTTCGAAAAGAGCGGCGAGTCCCCGTCTCGGATTGCTTCTCATCAGCCCTATGCCCTTTTGTACGAGCGCCCGATTCAGGGAATCGAGCGGCATACAGTCGGAAATCGTCGCCAGGGCGACGAGGTCCAGCGCGTACTTCAGCCAGGCGCGGGGGACGATCTCCTCCTTCCACGCCCAGCTCCAGAGCACCGCCGTCGCACAGAGCTTTCCTGCGGCATCGTCGCCGTCGATGCAGGGATTGACCGTCAGCGAAAAGGGCACGAGCTCCGGCCCCACCGAGTGATGGTCGAACACAAAAACGTCCATACCCCCTCGCGTGAGCGCCTCCAGCATCTCCACGTCGTTCGTCCCGCAGTCCACGACGACCAGGGTATTGCAGCCGCTTTCGGTCAGCCGGTCCAGAACGGAGGCGTGAAGGCCGTAGCCCTGCATGTCGCGGCGAGGAATGAAGTAGCGGACGCCCAGTGCCTTGTGACGAAAGATCTCCATCGCCAGAACCGTCGAGGAGATGCCGTCGGTATCGTAGTCTCCGTAGACCACCACGTTACCGAAGGAACATCGGGATCGCCACTTTTCCGCGACGCGGGAGCTCGCCGAGCCCAGATTCAGATTGTCCAGCAGGTCCTCGAATCGGGGCCTCAGCCAGGCCTGTGCGTTGTCGATGTCCGCGAGCCCTCTGCCGTGGCACATTTCGAGCACGATCGCGGTCAGCTCCGAACAGGACAGCTGCCTGGCCAGATCTCTCGTGGGTTCCCCGATTTCAAAAAGTTTCAGATTCGAATCCGAACATGTCGACAGCAAGGCGCATTCCTCTCCCACTTCTCTTCGTTCCAGACTATCTCCGATGGCCCTCGCGGGCTGTCTTTCGGGTTTCTTCCCGACGTCGTTCAAAATATTTTCTGAGAATCCCGGCGCAGGACTCCTCCAGCACGCCGCCTTGAACGCGGCACCTGTGGTTGAGGCGGGTGTCGCGCGGAATATCGTAAAGAGATCCTGCAGCGCCCGCCCGGGGGTCTCCGGCGCCAAAAACGATGGACCTCAGGCGAGCGTTGACGGCCGCTCCGGCGCACATGGCGCAAGGCTCCAGCGTCACGTACAAATCGCAGCCCTCCAGGTTCCAGCACCCGATGCGGCACGCGGCCTCCCGAATCGCCAGAATTTCCGCGTGCGCGGTGGGGTCAAGCGTTTTTACGTTCGAACTTCCCGCGAGAACCTCCTCTCCCCGAACCAGAATCGCGCCCACGGGAACGTCCCCCCGCAGAAAAGCCCGCTCCGCTTCGAGAAGAGCCCGGGACATGAAGTAAACGTCGTCCATAAACCGGTGCGCCTTCAGGCTTCCCCGACGCTCATATCTTTATCTTTACGACCAGCTTTCGGATGGGGGCCGGAGTCCCGAACGTTACGCCCGGTTTATGAGAATCCTCCGGGAAAAACAGGACAAACTGCCCCTGAGGAATCTGAAAATAGACTCCTTCTCCGCCGTAAAGCGTCATATCTGTTTGCGAATCGTATTCCCCGGCCGCTTTCAGGTTGTTTACGGGAGCGTAACCGTACCATTCTTCTCCCGAGAGCGTCAGGTGAAGGTCGATATATTTCTCGTGCGCCTCAAAAAGCCTCGAATCATGCAAAATGGTCTCCATTTCGACAATGTTCATCCGGACATCGTCGCCGTCGATGGAATACCAATCCGGCGCCAGAGTCGAAAGATCCTGCGCCATCAGAAATTTGAGCGCCGCCTGGACCCTGATCCCCAGCCCGCTGTAACGCGACGGATACTGCAGCGTTCCCATTATCATGCGTCGATTTCCCCTATCAGATCCGCAATGACGTTCACCTGTTTCATCCCCTGAACGTCCGACCGCAAAAGCGGCAGGCGGACGATTTTTTTACTGCCGAAACGCCTTTCGATATCCCGCAGGTACTCCTCCTGCGCGATCAGGCGCTCCGCAAAAAACTCACCCGCCTCCGGCGGGATGACCCGATTCACGATGACTCCGCCGACGGGAATTTTGTACTTTTCAAGCAGTTCGATGGCCCGCGCCGTCTCCAGGATGGGCATCTTTTCGGCGTTCAGCACGAAAATGAACGTGGAACTCGCCGAATCCGTCAGGTACTGCCTGCTCTTTTCGAACTTTTTCTGCCGGCGGGTCAGCGACTCGATGACGGGATCCTCCATCGCTCGCTTCATCAGATCCTTCTCGAACCTGCCCGCCATTTTGAAAAGTTCGAGCGACTTTCTGCGCTTCGCGATCAGGTTGTCGATCCAAGTTCCCAGAATTTCCGGCAGAGAAAGCAGCCGCAGCGTATGTCCCGTCGGCGCCGTGTCGAAAACGATGGCGTCCCACGGGTTTCCCAGGTCCTCCATAAGCTCGACGAACTTGTCGAAGATCGCCGCCTCTTCGGCCCCCGGCGACATGTAGGCGATCTCCATCTGCCGCCTGATCTCGTCCACGATCACCGGGCTGACGATGGAGAGCATCTTATCCTGAATATCCCCGATGTAGCGCTTCGCCTCCAGGGCGGCGTCGATCTCTATCCCCCACAGATTATCGCAGACCGGCAGGATTTTATCGCTCAGGGGCACCCCCAGAGCGTCGGAAAGAGAATGCGCGGGGTCGGTGGACACCAGGAGCGTCCTGCGGCCAATGCTCGCCAGCCACACGGCGTACGCCGTCGCGCAGGTCGTCTTGCCGGTTCCTCCCTTGCCTCCAAAAAACGTAAAGGGTCTGCGGCTTTTTCCCGCGTTCCCATTCATATTCCCGTCCATGTCCTTTTCACCGACGCAGGGCGCAGCGCCTATGTAAAGTCATACTGCGCCGCTTTTTCCGCGGCCACGGACTGTCGATTCATTATACGCCTCTGCCACGGAACCATCTCCTCCGCCATGTAGGGGAGAAGCTCCAGGGTATAGTAGGAGATGGGGTTGGGGAGCCCGAGGTAATCCCCGAAAAGCAGCAGCATGAAGTTATCGTTCATGTCCCAGGCCTCCTTGCGAATGGCCACGGTGCGCTTCTCCAGAAAAGACGCGATGACGAACATCCAAAGCCATTCTCCCAGGGCCTTCAGTCCCGTTTTCACGCGCTCGAATATTTCCCTCATATCCCATTTTCCATCCGTCACAACTTCGTACCCCCTCCATAAAAGGAACAGAACCCCGAAACGACGCATTCTCCGCAGAGAGGGCCCCGCGCTCTGCAGACCGCCCTGCCGTGCTCGATGATGTTGACGTGTCCGCCCAGATACCGGGAGGGCGCCACCTCACGCTCCAGAAGCGCGGAGATCTCGTCGGCGGACATCTTCTCCTCCACGAAACCCACGCGCCGGCAGAATCTGCCGATGTGCGTGTCCACCGGGAACGCGGGCAATCCCATGTCGAAAACCAGCACGCAGGCCGCCGTTTTCGCACCCACCCCCGGCAGGGAGAGAAGGTATTCCCGCGCCTTGTCCCTCCCCCTGTCTGCCAGGGAAAGAATCGAGTAACAATCGAAATCCGCGTAAATGACGCCCAGAATCTCCAGAATACGCCGCGCCTTCGTCGGGGCCAGCCCCGCCGGCCGAATGGCGTCCTCGATCGCGCTTTCTCCCGCGGCTGCGGCATCGTCCCACAGGGGCCAGCGATCCTTCAGCCGCTCGAACGCGACGTCCCTGTTTCGGTCGTTCGTGTGCTGCGACAGCACGGTCAGAATCAGCCCGTCCAGAGGCTCCGAATGCTGCAGGTCCGGCGGGTCCGCCTCGTTGTGCCACTGCGCCTCCAGAAGATCCAGCACGTCGGCGATCCTGTCGCCGATCGTCCGCTTTCCCCGTTTCGGTCTCGCGGGCCGCTCTCCCGAAGCAGGCGGCAAAACGGTCTTTTTCGTCTTTTTTCCGGGAGGAAGCATTGAGGGATCAGTCCTCCTCCCCGGAGTCCCTGTTTCCGTCCCCCGAGAGTTCCCGGCGCAGCTTCGCGCTGTCCTCCATGAGCTTTTTCAGCCTGGACCAGACCAGGAAGTGCACGGAGTTCGCGGAAAACGTCCCGTCCTTCTTCTCCCTGCCCGCCTTCACGCCCGTCAGAAGCTCGATCCCCTCGTCGATCGTCGAGACCGCCCACACGGAAAACTTCCCGTCCTTTACGGCCTGCAGCACCTCGTGGTCCAGCATGAGATGCCTCGCGTTCCGCTTCGGGATCATCACGCCCTGGTCGCCCGTCAGGCCGCCGATTTTGCAGTACTCGTAAAAACCCTCTATCTTCTCGTTGGCCCCGCCGATGGGCTGAACGTTGCCAAACTGGTCCACCGACCCCGTGACGGCGACGCTCTGTTTCAGCGGCAGCCCTGAAAGGGCGGACAACAGACAGTAAAGCTCCGTCGATGAGGCGCTGTCGCCCTCGATTCCGCCGTAGTTCTGCTCGAACGTGATGCGCGCGGACAGGCTGAGCGGCATGTTCTGAGCGTACTTCCGCCCCAGATAGCTCGCGAGGATCATCAGGCCCTTGTTGTGGATGGGGCCCGTCATCTTGACCTCGCGCTCGACGTTGACGACGCCCTCCTGCCCCATATAGACGTTGGCCGTGATTCGGGAGGGATGACCGAAACGGTAGTCCGTCAGGTCGATGACGGAAAGGCCATTGATCTGCCCCACCGCCTCCCCTTTCGTGTCCACGCGGATAACGCCGGTGGCGAACGCGCGCGTCAGCTTGTCCTGATACAGTCCGGAGCGATATTTTTTGTGCACGACGGCCTTTTGCACGTGGGCTCTTTCCACCACCCGGGTCCCCTTCGATGCCATCGCCCAGGCGTTGGACTCCGTGACCAGTTCCCGAATTTTTCCGATCTCGATCGACATGAGATCCTGATCGTCGGCGGCCCGGCTGGTCCACTCCACGACCTCCGAAACGGCCCCCGCGTCGAAAGGCAGCATCTTCTCCTCGCGGACCACGTCCGCTATGAAGTAAGCCATCTGCTTTTCCGTCGACCTGCTGCGCGGCATGTCGAAGTCGAAACTCGCCTTGATCTTAAAGATCTTCTGAAACTCGGGGTCGTAGTGCTGGAGCAGCTCGTAAATCCAGGGCGTCCCCACCATGACGACCTTCAGGTTCGCAGCGATGGGGGTCGGGCGCAGCGACGAGACCGGAATGGCGCCGTACTGTTCACCCAGATTTTCGATGGCGATCTCCCCGGTGCGCATGACCC
The DNA here is from genome assembly GCA_031289165.1 of Synergistaceae bacterium. Lineage (GTDB taxonomy): Bacteria > Synergistota > Synergistia > Synergistales > Aminobacteriaceae > JAISSA01. The sequence continues at coordinate 1,180 of JAITPZ010000207.1, read as the reverse complement.
GCTTGATGGCCTCCCACGACATGAAGTTCATCAGCACCTTTTCAGCGTCGAGCACGAGAAAACCGCCGTTGGCCCTGTGGATGGCGCCCGCCACAATACGCCGGAAATCCGTGTAGAGATACCCCTGCCGGCTCTCGTATTCGACCTTCCCCCCCAAGTTGTAGTAGGTGGGGTTGGTCTCCCAGACGACGGGAGCCCCGCCCTTCGGATCGTTGCCGACGAAGAGATTGGCCGTGTAGCGGCTGAAATCGACCTCGGCCGACTCGTCTCTCACCGACGTGACGAAAGCGCCGAAGTTTTCGATGATGTCCTCCGTCAGCCGGTCGAACCACTTCGACAGGCTTTCGTTTGAAACGTACTTTTCGCGTATGTCCGACAGATAGGGGGCGATCGCCGAGCGGCAGATCTCGGCCTCCAGTTTGCTTATCTCTTCCTTCAGGTCCTTCTCCATATCCCGAATCTGCCGCAGGGCCAGAAGCGTCCTCTGCGAGACCTCCTCCGAGATCACCTGCCAGTTTTTCTGCTTTTCGTCGCTCAGTGCCTCGAACTCCTCCTGCTGAATCTCGCGGACGACGGTTTTCCCCTCCTCGTCCTTCGCCTCCACCAGCGGGATGTTCACAAATCCCTGGGGCGTTCGCTTCAGGGAGAACCCCTTTTCGGCCGACCAGGCCTTGAGCTCATCCATTATCGTCCCGGCTTTTTCCTGAAATTCCCTGACGTGCTGGGCCTTCGCGTCCTCGTACTGGCTTTTCTCGAAAGCCTTGCTGATGGTGACCTTCAGCTCGTTGACCAGGTCCTCCAGCGCCGTGCAGAGCTCCCTGCCGTGTCCGGCGGACAGGCGCATCGCCAGAGGTTCCCCCGGCTCGTCGAAGTTGTAGACGTAGACCCAGTCGTCCGGGGCGGGAATCTCCCTGGCCTTCTCCCGCAGACGCTCAAGCGCGTAACTGGTGCGGCCGCTTCCCGGATATCCCGTCACAAAAATATTGTAGCCCCTGCCCGGAACGCTGAGGCCGAAGGAAATGGACTCGACGGCGCGTTCCTGACCGATAAGACCCCGAGCGGAACGCAGCTCGTCCGTCGTTTTAAACCCCCAGGTCTTCGAGTCTCTCTCTTTTCGCAATTTATCGAGCGGCAATTTCCATTTGCCCGTTCTGTTCGTCATGTCGATCACGCCTTCACG
>JAITPZ010000167.1 GCA_031289165.1 Synergistaceae bacterium | reverse complement strand
AACGATGATGAGAAAAAATACGTTCTCAGCCAGATCCTGCCTAAAATGCTGATCGGCGGCTTCACCACGGTGACGATCGGTTCCGTCGTTCTGGCCGGCTACCTGGCCCAGGTCATCAGTACCCAATAATGTCGAACACAGAACAGGTAAAGAAGCAGGGTTTTCTGACCCGCGCCGTACACGCCGGAACCGAAATCGACAAAGAAACCGGCGCTATCCGCAGACCCATCACCATGGCCAACAGTTACGCGCTGCCCTATGACGCCTCGAATCTCAATTGGAGCGCCGCAGACCTGGACACTTTCGTGTACACCCGTAATGGAGGAGCAAATCAATACTATTTGCAGCAAAAGCTGTGCGCCCTGGAGGACGGAGAGGATTGCGCGGTTTTGGGAACCGGCGTGGCGGCGCTTTCGGGAGTATTTTTCGCTTTCCTCGGGCATGGAGACCATGCGGTGGTCTCGGATTCCACCTACATAGCGGCCTATCGCCTGCTCCATGAGATACTGCCGAAGAAATACGGCGTGGAATCCACCCTGGTGGACGCCACGAATCCGGAGGCCGTAAAGGCGGCGATTCGACCCAACACAAAACTGATCCATGTCGAAACGCCGACCAACCCCACGATCAGGGTCTGCGATATTCAGGCCGTCGTGAAAATTGCTCACGATGCCGGCCTGCTCCTGTCGGTGGACAACACTTTCGCTTCGCCTTACAACCAGCGCCCCCTGACGCTGGGCGCCGATCTGTGCGTGGAAAGCCTGACAAAATACATCAACGGCCACGGCGACGCGATGGGCGGCGCAGTCATCGGAGCAAAGCATTTGATCGACAAAATTCGAGCCGAAGCCCTGGTGAACCTGGGCGGCGCCATCAGCCCCTTCAACGCATGGCTGATTATGCGGGGAGCTGTTACCCTTCCGTTCCGTATGCCGCAGCATAACCGCAGCGCGCTGGAAGTCGCGTATTTTTTGGAAAAACAAAGCGGTATCCGATTTGTCGCTTACCCTGGACTCAAGAGCCATCCGGACCACCAGGTCGCTAAAAAGCAAATGAAGCCCGGCTTTGGCGGTGTGATGGCCTTTGGCCTGAAAGCGGATCACGACGCGCATAACCGATTTGTCAGCCACCTTAAGGTGATCACCTCGGCCGTGTCTCTGGGACATGACGAAAGCCTGATAGTGTTCCTGGGGGAAAAGGACGAGCGGCAATATCTGTACCCGGAAGCGTTCCACGAAGGCTTTTTCCGATTGAGCATCGGCCTTGAGGACACGGAGGATCTCATCGAGGACATTCGGCAGGCATTGGAAAAATCGGATCTGTAAAAGCGCATAACGGAGCAGGGGCATGGGCAAAAATCGAAGGCCAGCTTTAAAATCGCATTACAGGCGGGAGCGACCTGCAGGGTCATATGTTCAGGGGGCTGGTACGAATATGAACAGTATAGCGAAGGTCAGAAACTCTGAGCTGAAAGGGAAAATGAAACATTTCAATCGCTGGATATATGCCGTCGTCGGCATTTGCATCCTGTTGTTCGCGGGAGTCATTTACGCCTGGAGCATCTTGTCCATTCCGATCGGAAAGGAATTTGCCGACTGGCCAAGGACGCGGCTTTCTCTGGTTTTTACCATCGTCATGATTTTTTTCTGCATGGGCGGACTGTTGGGTGGAATCCTGGCCGAAAGAGTCAACGTAAAAATCAATGTTGTGGCGTCGGGGCTGTTATTTCTGACGGGTTTTTGGATCGCGGCGGAGACCCGCGCGCCCTGGCAGCTTTATATCGGGTTTGGAGTCATGGGGGGCCTGGCTTCCGGGCTCGCTTACAACGCGGTGCTGAGCACCATGTCGAAGTGGTTCCCGGATAAGCAGGGACTGATATCCGGGATTTTATTGATGGGATTCGGGTTCGGCAGTTCCCTGATCGGAAAGGCTTATCAGGTTTACACGCCCGACGCGCCAGCCGGATGGAGGTTTTCTTTCAGGATTCTGGGCGTGCTTCTCTGCGCGGTCATGGCTGTCGGCAGCGTCTTTTTTGAAAAGCCGTCCGGCGAAACCACCAGACCGAAGGAGGGCGCTGCGGCAAATGGAAAAAACGGGGGCGTCGAACTGCCCCCGTCTCAGGTGCTGAGAACTTCGTCCTTTTGGCTGTCCTACGGCTGGGGCGTGCTGACGGGGGCCGGCGGCCTCGTCCTGGTCTCCCAGGCCAGCGGAATAGCGATGGAGGTGGCGCCTCTGACCGAAAGCGGCGTTATCGCCGTCATTGTTGGCCTGATTTCCGTTTTCAACAGTATCGGACGGGTTGCGTTCGGCCTTTTGTACGACGCAAAGGGATATCGCTTCGCGATGACGCTGGATTTGCTGCTTTCGCTGGCTTCTGCGGTCGTTTTGATTTTTGCGATAACGGGAGGACAAATTTTTCTGGTCGCCGTGGGCTTCATCATTGGCGGAGCCGCCTTCGGAGGCGTCTCTCCCAGCATGTCGGCGATCGCCGGCGATTTTTTCGGCATGAGGCATTATCCCGTCAATTTTTCCATCATCTGCACGAATTTGATTTTCGCGTCTTTTGGCAGTACTGTAGCCGGGTATCTCTATGATCGCAGCCATTCCTATTCGAGTTCGATGTTCATGCTCATCGGAATGGTCCTTTTGAGCTGGCTCTGTCTGCTGGGGGTACGCCGTCCAAAGGATGAACAGGCTGGACGAACACGCTGACTGATGAAAGGTGAGGTTGAGAATGGTTTTACACAAATTTGACGAGCTGGTCGCAAAGGTGAAGGGCTTTACCAATCCCCGAAGGGTGATCGTGGCCTCCGCGGCCGACGAACATTCTCTGGAAGCCGTGTTTCGCGCGCAAAAGGAAAGAATCGTGGAACCCGTTCTGGTCGGCGGGAAAACAAAAATTCTCGAAATTCTTGCCAGGTTGAGCGCAACTGTTCCCGAGAGTGACCTTTATGACGTCCCCGACGTGGACGAGGCCGCGCAAAAGGCCGTGGCGCTCGTTCGTGAGGGCAGGGGCGATTTTCTCATGAAGGGGAAACTGGAAACGGCCCAGATGCTGAAGCCGGTCGTCAACAAAGAAACCGGGATCGGAACAGGCAGGGTGATGTCTCATTTTGTGATCTTCGAGTCGCCCCGCTACCACAAGCTCCTCGTCGTCACGGACGGGGGCATGATGACCTACCCGACCCTGGAGCAGAAGAAGGCGATTATCGAGAACACGGTGAGCACGCTGAGGGCGCTGGGGTACGACAATCCCAAAATAGGCGTTCTGGCGGCTGTGGAAAAGCTCAACCCGAAGATGCCGGAGACTGTGGACGCCGACGCGCTGTATCGGATGAATCTCGATGGCGGGATAAAGGGCTGCGTCGTGGCCGGCCCCATCTCGCTGGATCTGTCTCTCGACCCGGAGGCCGTCGCGATAAAGGGCTATCAAAGCCCCGTGGCGGGGGACGCGGACGCACTCATCGTCCCCAACATCCACACGGGCAACGCGCTGGGCAAGAGCATCACCGTACTCGGCGGCGGCCGAATGGCGGGCATCGTGGTGGGGGCGCGAGTTCCAATCATCCTGACGTCGAGGGGGTCGTCCTCGGAAGAAAAATATTTGTCGCTGGTGCTGGCGGCCGCGGCGTCGGGTTCGTAAATAAACCCGTGCTCGAATGGAGGGCGAAAAGGGAATGGCCAGAGTCGAAATCAGGTCGGAAAGCTGCAAAAGCTGCGGGTATTGCGTTAAATTTTGCCCCAAAGCGGTTTTAGTCATCGGGAAACAGGTCAATTCAAAAGGATACGAATGCGTGGAGGCTCAAAACATGGAGGCGTGCGTCGCCTGCAGGACGTGCGCGGTCATGTGTCCCGAAGCCGCCATTGAAATCTGTCGATAAAGGAGGGAGCAGAATGGCAAGGGTATTCATGAAGGGCTGCGAAGCGATCGCGGAGGCGGCCGTCAGGGCCGGGTGCCGCTTTTTTGCCGGATATCCCATTACGCCCCAAAACGACATCCCGGAGTATCTGGCGAGAAGGATGCCGGAAGTGGGAGGGGTATTCGTTCAGGGCGAAAGCGAAATCGCTTCCATAAGCATGGTGTACGGCGCGGCTTCGGCCGGGACGCGGGCCATGACGTCCTCCTCCAGTCCGGGCATAGCGCTGAAAAGCGAGGGCATTTCCTACTGCGCCTCCGCGCGCATACCGATGGTGTACGCGAACATCTCGCGGGGCGGGCCCGGCGTCGGCTCCATTCAACCGGCTCAGATGGACTATCTGCAGGCGACGAAGGCCTCCGGCAACGGGGGGTTCGAGATGATGGTTTTTGCGCCGTCCACGGTTCAGGAAGCGGCGGACATGACCTGCGGCGCTTTCGAGTACGCGGACCGCGACAGGAACCCCGTCCTGATCCTCTGCGACGGCGTAATCGGCACATTGATGGAGCCGGTGGAATTGCCTGAGATGAAATCGGACGACGAGGTCGCGGAAATTCGGGCATCCAAAAGGCCCTGGGCCTGCGTGGGGCACAAACTGGATTATGAACACAGATCGTGGATTCAGCCTGGACACTGGTCGACCGTCGTGCAGCAACAGGCAAACGAAGAGGCGGCGGCTCTGTACGAGTCGTGGCGGAGAAACGACGTGCGGGTGGAGGAGTACATGACAGAGGACGCCGAAATCGTCCTCACCGCCTATGGCACGTCCGCGCGGGTCGCCGGGTCGGTGGTCGACGCCCTGAGGAAAGAGGGCAAAAAAATTGGATTGATTCGGCCTTTGACGGTCCATCCCTTCCCCTTTGAGGCGTTCGACAGGCTCGACTACACGAGAGTGAGGGCCGTGCTCGACGTGGAGATGTCCATTCCGGCGCAGATGGTGCAGGACGTGGACAGAGCCGTGAAAAATCGCTGCCCGATTCATACCTGCCTCTGCTCCGGCGGCAACATCATGAAAAAGGGTCAGGTGCTGGAAGCGGTTGGGAAACTGCCGGGATAGGGGGGCTTCGACGTGGAAAAAATTTACGCGAGAACGAAGGGCATCCGTGCCGATGTGGTGAGCGGACTGTGCCCGGGCTGTATGCACGGAACGGCGATCAAGCTGATCGGAGAGGTTCTGGAGGAAATGGACCTTTTCGAGAGGGCAGTCTGCGTTCTGGGCATAGGCTGCGGCGGGCTTCACATGGAGTACATCAGCTACGACAACATAACAGCCCCTCACGGCCGGGCCTGCGCCGTGGCGACGGGCATCAGGAGAGCGAGTCCGGATTCTCTGGTCTTTACCTATCAGGGCGACGGCGACCTCGCAGCCATTGGGCTGGCGGAGTCCGTGTCCGCCGCAAACCGAGGAGAAAACATCAGCGTTATTTTCGTCAACAACGGAATTTATGGAATGACGGGCGGCCAGATGGCCCCCACGACGCTTCTGGGGATGAAGGCATCCACCGCGCCCGAGGGGCGCATTGCAAAGGAGCACGGCTCTCCGATGCACATGTGCGAGATACTGAACGAGCTGGCGGCCCCCGTGTACCTCGAACGCACGAGCTGCAACACGCCGCAGAACGTCCTGAAAACGAAGAAGGCCATTCGGAAGGCGTTCCGGAACCAGCTGGACGGCAGGGGCTTTTCGATGGTCGAGATCGTCACGAGCTGCCCGACGAACTGGGGCATGGACCCCCTGAGCGCGCTGTCGTTCATCGAGGAAAAGATGCTCGTGGAATTTCCGC
>JAITPZ010000043.1 GCA_031289165.1 Synergistaceae bacterium | reverse complement strand
CGGTGTTCAATGTTGACAACAGAGTCAACGCCCCGGTGTTCGGGGACGGCGGCAGCGCGGCTCTTGTGGAATACAGCGCGGACAGCGCGAAGGTATGTTTCAACATCGAAACCTTCAGCGAGGGTTACGAGGCCATTATCGTGCCGGCCTCCGGCCAGAGGTGCCGCGTCTTCAAATCGCCGCAAGAGGAAGAACCGATTCAAACTCCCTTTGGGCATAAGGCTACGCTCTCCGACCTTTACATGGACGGCGGGGCGGTTTTCGATTTCACGATGTCGCGGGTTCCCTCCAACATCAAAATATTGATGGAATATGCGGGCGTCGGGGAAAAAGACATTGACTATCTGTGCCTGCACCAGGCCAACAAGCAGATTATCCAAACGGTCGGCGCGGCGGCGGGCTTTCCTGAAGAAAAAACGCCGTGGACCGCTTTTGAAAACTATGGGAACAACACCATGGTGTCGATTCCCACGGTTATCAATACGACGGTGAAAGAGAGCATGGAGGTAGCTAACGCGGAAAAAACGACGTTGCTGTGCTCCGGGTACGGCAACGGACTCGCCGTGGCGTCCTGTGTCCTGGCGCTCGACCGACCGTATTTATCGGGCGTGAAAGATTACGTGAAGCCGAAAGATTTTGTTTCTGGCGCGGAGTATGCCGAGTATTGGAAGCGCAAACTGAGAGGAGAAGCCTAAAAATGACTAAAACCGAATTCTTGAATGAGCTGCGGGAGATTTTGCAAAGGGAAGAACCTTGCCGGGAAGAGGACGGGTTGCGCGGCTACGAGGAATGGGACTCGCTGTCCCAAATGGCGCTTATGGCCTACTACAGCAAGACTTTTGGTATCAAAATCAAAATACAGGAACTCAAGGCCCTCGTAAAAGTTTCGGATCTCGTGGGACTTGCGGGGGAGAACATTAAGTGATCGCGTTCGATAAAGAGCAAAGAGTCATCGTAACCGGGGCAAGCTCCGGCATAGGCGAAGGGATCGCGTTGCTCTTGAATAAGCTGGGCGCGTCCGTGATCGGAATCGGGCGCAGCCGGGAGCGTCTCGAAGCGATGAAAGCGAAGTGCGCGCGTCCTGAAAACGCGTTTCTCGAACTCAAAGACCTGACCGACGATATCGGGGGCCTGCCTGAGTACGTGAAGTCTCTGAAAGAAAAGTACGGGAAATTTCACGGACTCGCCCTGTGCGCCGGAATCGCTGCCTTAAAGCCCCTGCAATTACTGCCCCTTGAAGAAACGAAGCGAAGGTTCGACATAAATTACTTTTCGCCCCTTTTCCTGGCGAAGGGTTTCGCCGACAGAAGGGTAAACAACGGAAAGGGTTCCTCGATAGTGGCTATTTCGTCCGCGGCTGCCGCACGGGGCGACAAGGGCATGGCCGCCTACGCCGGAAGCAAAGCGGCGCTGTCCGCCTCGATGAAGAGCACAAGCCGGGAACTGGCCGTCGGGGGCGTGCGCGTGAACGTGCTTTCGCCTTCGGACATCAAAACGCCCATGACAATGAATGAGGATTTGACCGACCTGAGGAAAGATCGAGAGGCGCTCTATCCGTTAGGTTTCGGCGAGGTGGAGGACGTCGCGTGTTTTGCCGCCTATCTGCTTTCAGACAGGGCAAAGTGGCTCACGTCCCAAAACTATACCGTAGACTGCGGCTGCGGGGTTATTTAGATGAAAAAAGTTTATATAGTGGGCGGAAACGGATTCGCGCGGGAATGTTATCTCAATATCTTGGAATATCTCACCGCCCTGCAATCCGCCCAGCCCGAACCGGAAACACTGTTTGGAGGCTTTGTCGGCCATGACGGTTACAGGCCCGACTTCAAGTCCCTCGATGGTTTTTTCGTTGGCGATTTGGCGGAATTTGAGTTCGGGGAAAACGATTTAGCCGTCATCGGATCGGGCCATCCCGACATACGTAAAAAGATATACGGCAATCTGAAAAAAAGGAACGTCGAACTTTCGAATTTGATTCCCCCATCCGTTATTGTGAATGAATTTGTGGAGCTCGGCGAAGCCAACGTATTAGCGCCGCCCTGCGGTCCGTCGGTTCATGTGAAAATCGGTCATGGAAACGTGTTTAACGGTTATGTCGTCATAGGGCATGACGCCCGTATCGGTAATTTCAATTTCTTCGGCCCCAAAAGCCAGATTTTGGGCAACGTAGAGGTGGGGGACGGCAATAGCGTGGGCGCAGGATCTGTGCTGCTGCCCGGCGCAAAAATCGGGAACAACAACAAGATCGCGCCTTTGAGCGCCGTTTATAAGGGTTGCGGCAATAACTGCTACATGATGGGCAGTCCGGCGCTGAAGGTGGGAGACGCTTAACGCGTTTACCCTGGCCTCGCCTCTCAGCGGGGTTTTGATGCTTTTTGGGAGTATCGAAAATTCAATTATAGCTGGGGTGGCTGGATTCGAACCAACTATGACGGAGCCAAAGTCCGCTGCCTTGTCGCTTGGCTACACCTCAAAACAGACAGGAACCTCATAAAACACTAAAAAATATTATTAACCAACCCGTCGTTCAAGTCAAGACGCGAAGGCGCATTTCCAGGGCAAACGTATGAGCATAATAGAAGTATCTTGCAAAAGCTAACTTTGCGTATTTTAGCTGGGCATTTTTACATAAAAGATAAATTCAGTCATATCAATGTCTTACGCCTTGGTGGGTTTGCCCTGGAGATATGATGTTGTTATCGGCGCGGTAGCCAATGACGATGTTATGCCGACGATACAGGCATTCCCTGGAGGATTTTTAACGGAAGAGGGAGCGTTGCCGGCGCTGAAAACAAAAAAATTAGTTGACCCGTACTGCATGAAAAGCAAAACCGCACTGGCATTGTTGAAGTTTGTTCGCGCATACGCTACGGGAGGCTAATATGGAAAATAAGAAAGATATATCTTCTGTCATTGCCTTTATTACACCGGGCATACTTCAATTGCTGATAGAGAAGAAAGGGCTTTCGTTAGAGGATGCCTCTAATTATCTGCACCGCGCCGGCGCGACAAAATTCATCACAGACTGTTGGGACGGTTTGCATATGACAGGTCCCCTCTATATCATCGACAGTATTGACGAGTACATAGCCAGTCACGCGGAAGGAAAAATCACGGCATAAACATGCAAAATCACTTTACAAACCCGTCCGCGTTCATCGCTCTGCGGTCTGATCTTTCCGCACCTCCAGCACCAGGCCGCAGACGGGCATGTGGAGCAGCGTCGCGAGGACCTTTTTCCCCGTGGCGCGCTCGACGGCCTCTCCGTAGGCGAAAAGCTGAGGGGCGTAGTTTTTGGCGTGCTCGCGCGCGACGCCGGGGGTGGTCTTGTGATCGACGATCACGTAGCCCGAGCCGTCCGGCAGCTCCAGAAGGAGGTCGATCCAGCCTCGCATTCGCTGGTATTTTTCGTTTCGGCAGGTTATGGGCCACTCCCGGAAGGCGCGGGCCCCGGGGTAACGCGAGGCGAGGAGCGAGCGCAGGCTTTCAGCGGCCCTCAGAACGTCGGACGGGGTTACGGCGCCCTCGACGCCCCAGCGATTCAGGAGGCGTCGCATGATCTTCGTCCGGCGTTCCTGTTGAGATTCAAGGGGAAACCGGTCGGCGTCCACGGCAAAAAAAGCGTGCAGGGCGCTGCCCAGGGCCCCGAAGTCCGGGCGGCCCCGGATGGGGATGCGGGCGCCAAAGTCGGCGACCTCCACGACCACGGAAGAATCAAGCTCCTCCGGAGCGGGTTCGAGGGCGCTCGGGACGATGCGGGCGGGAGGCCAGGCTTTTGCATCCACGAGTGGAGGCAAAAAACGCGGTTCTTCTTCCCGGTCGTCCGCGGGCTCGGATGGCTCGGGCGGAGAAAATTCCCTGACCATTATGGGGAACGTCTCTCCCGCGACGGCCACTTCCTGATGGCCCTCCTGCGTCGGCCAGACGATCAGCGGCGCATCCGGGTCGTCGGACAGAGCGTCGAGCCAGGAGGTTTTCAGGCTGGCCCCGGCGTTCGTCACGGTTCGGCGCGCGGCGAAGATCATATGATCACGGGCGCGCGTCATTCCGACGTAGAGCAGTCGGCGTAACTCCGCGCCCTCCCGCGCCTTCGCCGCCCTGTCCTCCTCCGTGGAGGCCAGGCGCGCGTCGAGTTCCGAAAATTTCTTCTGCTGACCGACGGGCCAGGGCCAGAATCGAATGGAGCGTCCGGCCAGCGGCTGTTGGGGGTCGAACCTGGGCGCGGGGACAATATGGACTCCAAAGGGCCTCGCGTCCCGCGAATCGTCCAGGCTTGCCAGAATCACGACCGGCCACTCCAGCCCCTTGGCGCGGTGCCACGTCAGCACCTGCACCGTTTGGGGGCCAAAACTCTCCGCCTCCTCCGATTCGCCCTCCCGAAGGTAGCCGACGAAGCCCGCGATGGTGGCGGCGCTGCGGCGGGCCCTGCACTGGTCCATGTACTGAACGCAGACTCCGCACAGCCGGTCCAGGTTGGCCATTCTCTTCCGGGGGTTCGACCAGGATTTGACCACGCGCGGCAGGTTCGCCGCGTCGATGGCCGCCTTCAGGGCCTCCAGGGGCGTCTGGTATTTCAAGCTCTCCCGCGCCCTTAAAAGCGCGGCCAGCGTCGGATCCCCTTCATTCTGCCCCTCCTCATCGCGTTCGTTTTCCTGCCGGGCGGAACTCAGAACCGAGGTCAGCCAGGTCGAGTGATCGCGGTGCAGGGGGGAGAGGCGCGCGATTTCCGCCTCCGCGAGGGAGTCGCCGCCCTGCATGTAACGCAGCGCGGCGATGGCCAGCCGACACTCCGGGGCCGCCAGCAGAATCCCCTGGGGAACGGAGGCCCGAACGGAGAGCGCTTCCAGTTGTTCCGCGAGCGCCCGGCACTGGTCGTTCGTGCGGCACAGGACGGCGACGTTCTCGGGCGCGACGTCGTTTTTTCGCAACCGCAAAAATTCCCGAATCCCGGCGGCAAGCGCGGCCGCCTCGCTCGGCGCGTTTTTCGCGTCCAATTGCCACAGCTCCAGCTCTCCGCCGGCCGCCGTCTCCGTCCGCTCCGGGGGAATCCGCAGGCGCACCCGTTCCTCACCCATTTTACGAAAAACCCTGGAGTAAATGGCGTTGCAAAAACGGACCAGAAGCTCCTTCGACCGCCACGAGCAGTCGAGAATCCTGGGGTTGTCGATCAGGGCGGTCGCCTCGTCCATCAGCTGAGGGTCCGTCCCGCGAAATCCGTATATGGCCTGCTTGGGATCCCCCACCCACGTGGAACGCGTCGTCAGGGCGTGCAGGGCCAGAAAAAGGGAGAGCTGTATGGGGCTCGTGTCCTGAAATTCGTCGACCATCGTCCGGCTCAGGCGGTTCCTCATGGAATCTCTGAAGGCCGCGTTACTCCGGGCGAGCTCCAGAACCCGAATTTCCTGGTCCTCGAAATCCATCAGGCCCTGCTTTCGCTTAAATTCGTCGTAGAGGGCGAGGGCCTCGGCCGCGCAGGCGAAAACCCCCTCGATCATCCGCCTCACGTCGTCTCGAAAACGAGGGTGAGCCAGAACGCTTCCGGCAACGGAGCATACCCCGTCGAGAACCCCCTCCGCGTCCTTTCGGACGTCCAACTTCATAAGGCGCAGCCAGTCGCTCCAGGGAACCTCCGGCGCTCCTCTCTCCGCTCTTTCGCGTCGGATTCTGAAATTTTTCAGCGTCGCGAGGGCGTCCGCCGTTCCCTTTTTGGGCGACTCGATCTTTTCGAGCTTCGCTATGGCGTCCGCCACGGCGTCGTCCAGCTTTTTATCAAAATCAAAATCCCGGTCGGGTTTCCAATCGCTTTCGCCGAAAAGGGACTCCATCGATCGCCAGGAGTTCGCGGCGCAGATGGACAGTTGTTCCGGTCCGATCAGGTTCATTCGGGCCAGATCGACGACGCTTCGAACGTCCCTCATCCATTCGGAGCGTTCGAGCCGCAAGGCCGCCCCCTCCATCCGGTCCGCGTGTTCCTCCGTGACGCGGGAGACCGCGACGCCAAACAGCCTCGTTCCGTCCTCCTCCGGGAGAACGTCAAGAGCCGCCGAAAGGCCGGCGTCCAGCGCGTATTCCCTCAGCAGCCCCGCGCAGATGCCGTTGACCGTCCCCACGAAGCCGTCGAAAATTCTCTGGGCCTCGTCCGGCATTCCTTCCGTCAGAAGCTGATGCCGAATACGCTCCCGCAGGTTCGCGGCGGCCCTGTTAGTGAAGGTCGTGATCGCGAGAGACTCCGGAGCGACGCCGCGCCTCAGCTCGTCCATAACCCTGCCGGTCAGGCTGTGGGTCTTGCCCGACCCGGCGCTGGCGTTAATCAGTTCAATATTTTTCAACTCGACATCTTTCAATTCGACGCTCCGCACGTTCATGACCGCACCTCGTTCAGGCCGCACAACACAGCGTAATCACAAAATGCGCAGGGAGGCGGGACGTACATCAGCCCCTGCGCCTCCTTCTCCTCCATCATGTGCCTGTGAAGTTTCTCACGTGTCAGGCCTTCCTGAAGCTGAAGCCGCCTCTCCGCCACCCCTTCGGCCTCAATGACGCCTTCATCCAGCGTGCACAGACCCCGGTTCCACGTCTCCAGGCTCAGCCTCCATATCTCTTCCGAGGTTCGGGGCGAAAGCAGGGCGTCGTCCCCAAGAAGGGGAGAATCACTGAGCAGCTCCCCCTGCGCCAGCATGAAGTACCCCGAGTGAATGGATTTCGAGCCCTCTCCTTCCGATTCGAGGGAGCGCAGAAGCCAGGCGTAGGCGGCCAGCTGCATCGCGCGGCCCTCCTCGACCTCCTCTTTTCTGTAGCGGCTGGACCCGGTCCATTTCATGTCCAGCACGAAGGCGCTCCCCGACCGGTCCCGAAGGATCAGGTCGGCGTAGCCGGAGAACGCGACGTCCCCCGTCCGGGACTCCAGCTTTTCCTCGGGTCGCTCCACCGTCAGACCCAGACGGCCGACGCACTCCGCGAGCTGGCGCACGGCGTAGACCACTGCCCGTTTCGTCCGTTTGTTGTCGAGCTCCCTTCCCTCCAGCAGGAGCTCCGAGGCCATGGAGGGAAGGAGTTCGTCGTAAAGTCGGGCCGCGTGGGCCGCGGCCTCGTCGGAATCGACGCGTGGGGCGGAGGCGTAAATCTCGTGGATGATGCGGTGACAGAGGTTCCCGATCATTCGGTTGCCCGACGGAAGCGCCAGAATATCCGACGTCCTCAGGCCCGCGTGGTACTGGAACGCCCACTTCATGGGACAGCCGATCAGGGTACTCATCTGGCTGTAAGAGAGGTTTTCCGGAGGCGCGAAGCGGGCGGGGGGTATTTTGTGCGCGGCGACGACCGGCGCCGACTCCTCCCGTTCCGCCCTTTGCAGCGTCGCGGAGCGGCCGGCCAGGCGCCAGTTCCCTTCCGCGCAAAGCGCGTCGCAGCGGCGCAGAAACCCGGAATCCGCGACGCTGCTGATTTCGTCCCACAGAGGATGGGGAGAGGTTTCCTGGCCGTCCTTTCGCCGGGGGCAGAACATGATGAAGCGTTTTCGCGCAAACCGCAGCGCCCGCCGCCACGCCTCGGCTTCGCGATACCGCGGCGCGGTTGGGGGCTCCAGCTCCACGCCAGCGTTTTTCAGAACCTCGCGCTCGGCCGGACTCCAGTAATCGGACGCCGGCGACGCGGGATCGACGAATCCCCACCAGAGGACGGTCCCGACGGGCGCGGCAATCTGACCCGGATGCGAAACGACCTCCCACGGGGCCGCCTGTTGAACGCGTTCACAGTCCACGTCGGGGCTTCCGGTCCCGATGACGGAGTCCAGCATCCGATCGACCAGGGTGCGGGGCAGTGTGCCCTTGCCGTCCGCGAGCGCCTGCATCTCCCTCGCCTGTCCCACGGCCTCCATCAGAATCGAGTCGGCCTCCGCGGTTCGAGCCGTCAAACGCCCGATCGTCCATTGGCACCGCAGCTTCAGCGCGGCCTCAGAAACGCCCGTATCCGGCGAATAGCGATCCTCAGAGAGGATCGCGTTCAACTCCGCGGCAAAACCCTCCGCTTCCTTCCGCGCGGCGTCCGGGGAAAACGGCTTTTTCGCTTTCTCCGCCCTCTCCTTCATGCGTGCGACGCGGTCCTCCACGATGGAGTCCAGCGCCTTCTTCCAGGCGTCGCCCCCGACTCCCGGCTCCTCGGTCAGGGCCCTCAGCAGGCGGCGGGAGGCGGAGCGGGGTATCGGGCTCATCGGCATGGAGAGGAGTTCAGCCAGCCGCTGCGCGTCGACGGGACGCCAGACGTTGGCCAGCACCAGGGGCAGTATCTGGATGGACGCGCGCCAGCGCGAGACGCCCGAAAACCCCAACCGGGGCAGCCCCTGCCGCGCCAGAGCCCGGTCCAAAACGTCCGTATTCGCGCCGCAGATAATGGCCGCGTCCTCGTTGGGTTCGCGTGCGGTTCCGTCCGGGGTTTCGTCAGCGGCAAGCCAGGTCGCCAAGGCCTCCGCCGCCTCCCATTCGTCCTCGGCTTCGACGAACACGAGAGAATCGTCGGGCGTGACCGCATTGCGGCCCGAGTGCGAGAGAAGCGCCGCCTGCACCAGCGCCAGCGCGCCAGCGGACGCGTGCGGGTGAGATTCGGCGTCAACGATCGTCACGCCCAGCTTCTCGGCGAGCGTCCAGATTTTTTGCCAGGCCGGAGGCAGGAGTTCCCGCCGGTCCAGTAGATGAACGGTCTCAATTGGAAGAGGCATCGCGGCCTCCTCAGGCGCAATCCCTTCGAGGCAGGCCATAACCTCCTGAAGGCGGTCGTCGACCCCCCGGCTCAGGAACGTCGTCCCCTTGTCTGCGCCGTTTTCCGATGTGCCTTCCAGGTCCGCGAGGGCCGCCAGGCGCGGGGAAACTCCGGACATGTCGCTCTCGTCGAAGGGTTTTCCTTTTCCCCTCCATCCTCCCGCCACCAACTGGTCGCGCCAGGCGAGCATCTGCCGGGCCGTCGACCAGGGGTCGATCTGGAAGGATTTGTGCCACCAGCGATCCGGTCGATCGTGAAACTTCATGTGCCCGAGGTACTCGTCAATGCGCCGGGCGGGATGGACCGCGGGCGTCGTAAGCCCGAGCCTCGTCTCCAGAAAACCGAGCGTTCCAGCCGGGCCGAAGCGCGCCTCGCCCAGGGCGGCCTCTCTGTCGCTCCACGGCGCGCCGTCCAGAAACATGCCAAAGGTCAGGTTCATTTTCGCTCTCCCTGTAAATTACCGGAATTGGAACAGGATTCCGGGTCGATCATGGTTCTTCGCCTCCATCGCGACCTTGCGGCTTCCAGGAAATCAGCATATCCGGGGCAAAATTTCTCCCGCCGGCATATCGACGTAACGCAGTCCTCCGATGCGGGTTCTCATCCCGACCATGCGGGGATGGTCCGCGACCACCCGGCCGATGATCGCCGCGTCCTTACAAATCGGATTTTGACGGAGCAGCTCCAGACAATTTTCCGCCTGTTCCGGGGCGACGGCGACGAGCGCGCAGCCCTCCGACGCCAGATACAGCGGGTCGAAGCCCAGAATGTCGCAGATCGCGTTCGTCTCCCCGTTGACGGGAATATTCGCCTCCACGATTTCAATTCCGACGGATGCGCCCTCCGCCCACTCGCAGAGAACCGTTCCCACGCCGCCGCGCGTGCAGTCCCTCATGCAGCGCAGCCCGTCGAGTTCCAACAAAGGTTTCAGCGCCGGAAACAGCAGGGCGCAGTCGCTGATCAGGCCGGGCGCGTCGAGGTTGAAGCGGACTGCGGCCAGGGCCGCTCCGTGGCGGCCGGGCGAGGTCGAGAGGATCAGAATATCGCCCTCCCGGAGGTTCGAGGTTTGGAGAATCTTTTGGGAGACCCTTCTCCCCGTCGCGCAGGCGGCGATGAAAATTTTATCGGCCATGCCGTGAGGGACGACCTTGGTGTCCCCGCCCGCCAGTCTTATCCCACCCTCGCGCGCGGTCTGCGCGGCGCTCTCCATGTAGCGGTCGAGAACGGCGAACTCGAGCCCCTCCTCGATAATCAGGGAAAGCGTCAG
>JAITPZ010000013.1 GCA_031289165.1 Synergistaceae bacterium | reverse complement strand
GCCTCCTCGATGCTGTGGGTGATGAAGATAATGGTTTTGCGCGTTTCCATCCATATCCGGAGCAGCTCTTCCTGGAGGGATTCCCGCGTTTGCGCGTCCAAAGCTCCAAAGGGCTCGTCCATGAGCAGCACGTCCGGGTCGAAGGCCAGCGCCCTCGCGATGGCGACCCTTTGTTTCATGCCGCCGGAAAGCTCGTGGGGGTATCTGTTCGCGAAAGCCGAGAGGCCCACGAGCTCCAGATAATGACGGCTGATTTCCCTGCGCCGGGCCGGCGGGGTCTTTTTTATCACCAGGCCGAATTCGACGTTGGCCTGAACCGTGAGCCAGGGGAAAAGCGCGTAGCCCTGCATGACAAAACCCCTGTCCATGCCCGGCCCCGTTATGACCCTGCCGTCTATGCTGATCGTGCCCGCAGAGACGCGGTCAAGTCCCGCCATAAGGTCCAGCAAAGTCGATTTGCCGCAGCCGGACGGCCCCAGCACGGCAAGAAATTCGCTCTCATAAACATCCAGGTCGATGTCCTTTACGGCGACGAATTCGTCATAGCCGGCATCGCTTTCGCGCTTGACGTTGAAAATTTTATCCACGCCGCGCACCTCTATTTTACGCGGCGGCCGACTGTCGTTCCCCTGCGATTCCGCCATGACCCTCATCCCTCCCGGTCGGCAGAGTTTAACTGAAAGCCCGGGGGACCGGACGAACTCCGCTCCCCCGAGCTTCGATTCATATCGTTTCCCTGATTTCGCCGCTGAGGTAAGGGTTGAGCTCGTTGGTGTAGATTTCTTCGTGCTTCACGGTGCCGGGCTTGACGAAGCCGTTCTCCTCCATCAGTTTGATCCAGAAGTCCACCTTGACGGGGTCGATGCCGTTCTCGGAGGGGAAAATCGTTCCGCCGGCTTTGTCGATATCCACTTTCAGGTATTCGGCGGCGATTTTTATCGCTTCGTCATAATTTTTATTGATCCAGTGCTGGGTTTTCACCGTCCCCGCGATATATGCCTTTATGACGTCGGGATTATCCTTTATGAAGCCCTCGCTGAAGGCCCGGGCGGAGTAGGAGCTCGCCGGGCCGTTGCCCGCGGCCGTTCCGATCTGCCAGGTGTTGACCAGGGGACGCACTCCCCCCCGCTGCAGCGCGCTGGCCGTAAATACGGCATGGATCCCCGCCACGTCGATGTTGCCGATCCGCAGCGCGTTCTCGGCCTGGCTGTCCGGCATGACGATCCACTCGACCTGATCGCGCCTGATTCCGTTCTGCCGCAGGTACTCGGAGAACAGAAGCTCGACGCAGCTTCCCACATAAGCTATGGAGACTTTTTTGCCGATGAGATCCTTGGCGCTTTTAATCGGGCTGTCTTCCTTTACGAGGTAGGTCATGTGGGTTTTTCTGGGGTCGGCGTCGTCGAAGGAGCCCTGAAGCACCACCTTCAGCTTCGCTCCGGCCTCTCGCGCCTTGGCGATGGTGAGAATATGCCCCGTACCGAAAAGGTGGTTGTCCCCGTTTATAACCGACTGAGCCAGCAGCGATCCCGTCATGGACCCCGTGTACTCGATATCCAGCCCGACCTCTTTGTAGAACCCCAGTTTTTCCCCGATATAGATTTCGTTGAAACCGGACATGGTTGGAACCTTGAGGATAAAGGTTTTGTCCAGTTTTCCGTTGACGAATTTGGGCTTGCCGCCCCCCTCCGCTCCCTCCGCGATGTCCCCCGCGCCCGTTACGGCGACGAGGGCCAGAAGGCTCCAAATGGTCAATAACGCAAAAAATTTCGTGTGTTTTTTCAGCATGACGATCTCTGTCCTTTCATTTTGTGTTTTTCAATTTTGCGGAAGAAGGTTCCGCTTCCAGGAGGTGTATCTCCTTTCCAGAGATAAAATGAGATAGTTTGCGGTGAATCCCAGCAGCGACATCAACAGAATCCCGGCGTACATACGGGGTATTTCGAATTTCTGCTGAGCGTCGAAGACCAGGAAGCCCAGCCCCGCTTTGGCCCCCACCATTTCGGCGGCGATCAGAATGAGAATGGAAGTCGTGGCGCTCAGACGGGCGCCGGTAAAGATATAGGGCAGAGAAGCGGGAAGCACGACGCGAAAAAAGATCGTGAGGTTGGAGGCCGCCATCGACCGCGCGGCCTTGATCAGAAGCGGATCGACGTTTTTGACGCCCGCCGTCGTGTTGAGCAGGATGGGCCACTGCACTCCCCAGTAGATAATCGCTATTTTCGCCGTTTCGCCTATTCCGAAAAAGAGGATGAACACGGGGAAAAGCGCCAGGGCCGACGTTTGGCGGAACGCCTGCAGCAGCGGGTCGAGGAATTTTTCCATCGGCCTGAACCAGCCGATCATAAGCCCCAGCGAAACGGATACGAGGAACCCCAGAGTGAACCCGGTGAGCGTGCGTTTCAGGCTGGCGGCCAGGTGGGTGAAAAGTTCTCCGTCCACGACCATTCCATAGATGGTTCGAATGACCACGGACAGGGGCGGCAGAAAAAAGGGATCGATGATTCCGCTTCGGGGAAGCGCCTCCCAGACGGCAAAAAAAATAAAAATCGCCAGAGTGCGTTTAAGAAAAGCGACGACTGAACGCCACGCCTTTTTCGCCGCCCCTCCGTTTTCCGCCGAAGCACTCATAAAAATCACCTCCTGTCCTTACAAATCAGGGCGTCGCTGCCCTCTTATTTCACCAGAAACCTGTCGGACTGCTCGTACACCTTATTGGTGATGTCCTGCCCCAGCCCGGGCAGTTCCGGAGCGGTATACCGCCCCTTCACCGGCTGGTAGTTCCGGGTGCACAGCTCCACGTACTCCGGCAGAAGGGCTTTTTGATGGTGTTCATGGATGCAGAAGTTGGGAATGGCCGTTTCGGCGTGTATCGCGGCCGCCTCGGCGACCCCCGTTCCGGCTACGTGCGCCTGTATCGTGATCTCGTGCGTATGGGCCAGGTCGCTGATCTTTCTGAACTCCGACAGCCCGCCGCAGGAACCGATGTCCGGCTGGGCGACGTCGATCGAGTGGTCGGTGAAGAAAGGCAGATAACCCCAGCGGGTATATATTCGTTCCCCCGAAGCGATGGGAATGTTGATTTTTTCCCAGGCCTTTTTCAGGAGCGAAGGATTGAGGGGAGTGTTGATTTCTTCGTAAAAGAAAATGTTATACTCCTCCACCGCTCTGGCGAACTGTATGGCGCTCACCAGGTCGGTTTTGGCGTGATTTTCAATGATAATGTCAACGTCCTCGCCAACCGCTTCCCTGATCGCCCGGACCCTCTCCGCCCCGAGCCGGACCACCGCGGGAGGCAGCGGACCCTCCACGTGAACGCCCGCCGTGGTTCCCTCCTTATTCAACGACAGAACGTCAACCTTGACGGCGTCATATCCATCATTTACGGCCTTTACGGCCTCTTCGGCGTACTCTTCCTTTCTGGCCTTGCCCTCCCGCACCGGACCCCAGCCGAACTGAATCTGCGAGGCGTAAACCCGCAAATCCTGTTGC
Source organism: Synergistaceae bacterium (assembly GCA_031289165.1). Classification (GTDB taxonomy): domain Bacteria; phylum Synergistota; class Synergistia; order Synergistales; family Aminobacteriaceae; genus JAISSA01. The sequence goes on along the minus strand of JAITPZ010000013.1, from coordinate 28 downwards.
ACCCTGCCCCCCAGAAGTTTATAAAGGG
>JAITPZ010000005.1 GCA_031289165.1 Synergistaceae bacterium | reverse complement strand
GCTGCTGATGTGTTTCGCGTGGCTGTGGCCGATCTTCCCATTGAACGGCAGCACGTCGATTCCGCCGCGCGCGGGGATCGCTGGCGCTCTGGACTACCTGTGGCATCTGGCTCTGCCCCTTTTTTCGCTCGTGATCCTGAGCTTCGGGGGTTGGGCGCTTTACGTCCGCAACATGATGGTGAAGGTTCTGGGCGAGGACTACGTGCTGATGGCGGTGGCCCGCGGCCTGCCGCGGAGGCGGGTGGTGTGGAATCACGCGTTTCGCTCCATCCTGCCGCCCGTGCTGACGATTCTTCTGCTCTCGCTGCCCGGCGTGGTGAGCGGGGCGGTGATCACGGAGACGGTCTTTTCCCTGAACGGGGCGGGGCGTTTCCTGCTGGAGGCGACCAACTCGCACGACTACCCCTCCGCGGGCGCGGCCTTTTTTTTGCTGGCCCTTCTGACCGTAGGCTGCAATCTTCTGGCGGATCTGCTGTACGTTCTGGTCGACCCACGAGTGCGCCGGGGTAGTGTACAATAATTGAATAATTTCCTGATATTCGGAAAGGGGTTGTTTTCGTGACAAATGGGCCCTCCGTGGACCGGGAGAAACTTTATCGGATGATCTGCGCCCTCAGTGAACCCGACTTTCAAAAGGCCGTCAGTTACGTCTCCTTTCTGCGACTCGCCAACGTCTCTCAGGGGAAGGTTCTGGCCGATCTGCTGAAGGAGGTTTCAAAACCGGAGGTTTCGGATATCGAGCCCTGGGGAGAGGGCGGATCCGACGTCTTCGCGGAAAAAGCGAAGAAGGAGCCTTATATCGCGTCCGATCCGGAGCCCTACGCGGGGGATACGGACGAATTTTTCGCGCCCGTTCGTTCTCCGCGCCTTGGAGAGACGCCCGACAGGTCGGATTCGGAGGAGAAGCCTCCGATGTCTTTTGTGGATTCGAAGCCCTTTCTGGAGCCGGACGAGCCTGTTTTCGACTCCGTCCCCCCGGACGAGGACATGTACTTTGCGGATCCCCGGGACGACCGGCAACCGGAAAACCCCCCTCCCGCGGAAATCGGAGCGGCGAAGGAAAAGAAACTTCCGTCCTCGTCCTTCCAGCCCGATGATTTTTTCATGCCCGTTCGCTCCGAGCGCTTCGACCAGCTCCGAAGGACTTCGGAGCCCGAAGGCGAAGAGACGCCAAAGACTCGGACTCCCGCCTTCGTCAGGCCTCCCGACCTCCCCTCCGGCCATTCCGTCGATCTTCCCTTCGACGAGAGCCCGGCCGCGGCGGATGAAAAAATCGACGAAACGCCGATTAAACGGGAACCTGAGCCCGTTCAGGAGCCGGAGCCCGTTCGAGAGCCGGAATTCGCTCAGGATTCCGAGTTTATTCAGGAACCGGAGCCGAAGCGGGACGAGGATCAGCGACCGCTGTGGGATCAGGAACCGGAGCCTGAACCTGAGCGGGAAAAACCTGCGGAAGCCCCGGAAAGCGCCCCGGAAAATCCGAATCCCTCGGAGGACGCGTGGCGCGAGTCCCTGATGCAGTGCCGAAAGGTGTTGCACCTTTCCTGCGTCAGTCTGGCGTTTCTCTTCGACGTTTCGCCGGAGACGCTTTACTCCCTGGCCGAGGGCGACGGCCCGAACGCCGAACAGGAGGCTCTGCTGCAGTACTGCCTCGAGGTCGCGAAGCGCGTGGTAACGGCCGAAATCCCGCGATTCGACCTCGCCGCCCGGCGCTCGTTCCCGGGCGGGGATTTCTTCGCCCAGAAGCTGAAACGGCAAAAGATCACCGGCCAGGACCTGAAAGTTCTGAAAGACGCGGCGCTGATGGGTGAGGAGCTGCGGCGCAGGCCCAAGGGGGCGACAAAGCCCTTTCACTCGTTCCAGGATACGGTAGTTTTGTACTCGACTCCTTTGTATTGCGAGGTTTAGATCATGTGGAACAGGAACACGAAATGGCGTCAGGGCAGTATGATCAGCGTGGATATTCTGAGGAACTACAACCCCGGCCTGGTGAGGACGCTGCACGAGGAGATCACGCATCTCTGCGTCGCTTCCTACGACGGGGATATCGTCAACGACAACATGGTTCTGGAGCCGATGGTGGAATTTGTCGGCGCCAAGAACGTTTCAGACGCGTCATCGGAGCTGACGCACGCGAAGCACCCCAGTATTCTCCATCTGGAGTGTTTTTTCGACGGCAAACCCGCCGTCATGGAGCTGCACGCCTCGATTCGGCTCGCCATTTCCAAGCACAATATCATCCCCGCGATGCAGCCGGACAAAAACTTCTCCCTCGATGAGAAGGCGAAGGTGATTTTGCAGAACTGGCTCTGCAGCCGTTATCGCCGCGAGGCGCTGCCCCGGCCCTTCGTCGAGCGCACGATGGGGCTCTGGAATTACATGGAGAGCGAGGGCAGGAAATACGCCGCCAACATCATGGGATACTGGCTCGACTACGACCCGAGAGAGGAGGTCGACGATGATGTGCCCTACGTTTTTTCGCTCTTTATCGTGTACTCCATTCGTCACCACGACGCGCAGGATCAGGCGGAAAAACTGGCTCTCGAGATCCGCAACCACTTCCCCGAGTGGCGGGAAGACCTGAAGCGCGACAAAAGCAGAGATATCGAGCTGGGCGAATGCCGCGCCTGCGGAGAGGACTGTTTCACGCTGTTCGACCTGCAAAACTGCGTGCAGGTCGACCTCGACCAGGTCAAGTTCCTGATCGATCAGGACGCGGAGGAAAGGGCGGAGCAGGAGGCGCGCGAACAGAAGGGCTCCGTGACCCTGATTTGAACTCGCGCCGCGCTCGATAATTATGAAATGAGACGCGTTCTTCACGTTCTCAGTCCTTTTTGTTTTCTGCTGCTGGCCGTGGCGGCGCTGGTGGGTCCCGGGCCCTTCGGGCTCAGGGATGGCCCGCAGGCACCGCCGTACTCGAAGCCGAACTGGCTCGACAGATCCATCGCGCCGGCGCGGGTTCTTCACGTTGAAAATTCGCGTCCCGATGGCGGCGGCGAGGCCTCGGCCTCGCTGGAATGGGAATACGCCGCTCCCCTTCGCGTGTCTCTGACCGGACGCATCGAGGAGGGGCGGGTTCGCTGGACGACGCCGGGGGGAGAGTTCATCCTGGCCTCCGGTTCGGGGGAACTGGACCTCGACGCGCGCGATATTCCCTTTAAGAGGACCCTGGGACTCGATCCCTTCTCGAACATGGCGGCCGCGCTTTTCCCCGGACAGGGGAAGTACCGCCTCTCCCTGACCGGCAGCGGAGACGTCGCCATGAAGATCGAGGGCGGGCGGTGGGGCGTTCTGGGCACGGACCAGCGCGGGCGCGACGTCGCCACTTTGTTCGTGCGGGGCGTTCGCATATCGCTGATCGTGGGAATCGCCGCGACGCTGATCGCCACGCTTCTGGGGCTTTCTCTCGGCCTTCTGTCCGGCTACGCGGGCGGCCTGACCGACACGCTGATCATGCGCGCCGTGGACGTGCTGCTGTCCATACCGACGCTGCCGATCCTGATGGTCGTGGCGGGGATGTGGGGCAAGAGCCTCTGGAACCTCGTCCTGATCCTGTCCGTCTTTTCGTGGATGGGAACGGCCCGAACGGTGCGCTCCATGACGCTGTCGCTGCGGGACGCGCCCTGGGTCGAGGGACTGCGCGCGCTGGGGGCGAGGCGAAACTACATCCTCTTCCGGCATCTGGTCCCCGAGGCGCTGCCGCTGCTGCTCGCGAACGTGGCGCTCGGCGTGCCGGGAGCCATTCTGGCCGAGGCGGGCCTGGCCTTCCTCGGGCTTTCCGATCCCCGTCTTCCCTCCTGGGGGCGTATGCTGCACGAGGCCCACACGTTCGGGGCCTTCACCAACGGCGCATGGTGGACGATTCTGCCTCCGGGCCTCGGGATTTCCCTGATATGCCTCATCTTCATGGACATCGGCCGCAGGCTTGAGGAGCGGGCCGACCCCCGTCTCGCCCAGGAGAGCTTCCTCCGTGGAGCGCGGAAAAACGGCGCTCGAAAGAACGCGTTTCAGGAAATGAAAGAGGCCGGCGAATGAGCGTCGCGAACGCAACGTCACGGCCCGGCGCGCCTCGAAACGATATGAAACTGGAGCTGCAAAACCTCTCCGTCACCTACGCGTCCCGGAACGGCGACGTGCGGGCGGTGAGGGACTGCAGCTTCGTCGTGTCGCGGGGCGACGTCGTGGGGCTGGTCGGAGAGTCCGGCAGCGGCAAGACGAGCGCCCTGATGGCGATTCCCCGCCTGCTGCCGAGGGGGACGATCGTCACGGGGCGCGTCGTCTGCGACGGCCAGGACATCGCCTCGCTAAGGGAAGAGCTTCTGAACGCGTGGCGCTGGCGCCGCATCGCGCTGGTCCCGCAGGGGGCCTCCGCCTCCTTTACGCCACACATCTCCATCGGAGGCCACATCACGGAGGTTCTGGCCTTTCACATGAACCTGACGGGGGCGGACGCAAAAACGCGCGCCGTCGAGCTGCTGCGAACGGTGGGTCTGGAGGAGACGTTCTTCGGCCGATACCCGCACGAGTTGTCGGGAGGACAGAAGCAGCGCGCGGCCCTCGCGACCGCGCTGGCCTGCGGCCCGGACTTTCTGCTGGCGGACGAGCCGACGACGGCGCTCGACGTCGTCACTCAAAAAGAGGTGCTGGACATGATCGTCTCCCTGGTGCGGAGCCGCGGTATGGGCCTGCTGCTGGTGACGCACGACCTGCCCCTGGCGGCGGGCCTGTGCGATAAGCTGGTCGTGATGAGGGAGGGGGCCGTCGTGGAAAGCGGCGCTTCCCGCGAGGTCGTGGAAAATCCGCAAAGCCCCTTCACGCGGAACCTGATCGACGCCCTGCGACGCATGGAGTCGGCTGACGCCCTGACGGGAGAGGGGTCATGACGGCGATACTGCGGGCGACGGACCTCGGCGTACGTTTTGAGGGACGCCGGAGGCTTTTCGGGGGCAGGGGCGACGACGTGTGGGCCCTGAAGGGGTTTTCCCTGTCGCTGGAACCGTCGCTGAAAGGGGAAGGAAGCGTCGGAGGCACGCTCTCGATCGTCGGGGAATCCGGCAGCGGCAAGACGACGCTGCTGCGCTCCCTGCTGGGGCTCGTTCCGCCGACGACGGGCGACGTCAGCTTCCACGACCGCCCCCTCTCCGCGATGACGGCCGGGGAGCGGCAGGCGATGCGGCGCCGGTGCGGTTACGTGCCGCAGGATCCCTACGCCTCCCTGCCGCCGACCCTGACGGTTCTCGGCGCGGTGCTGGAGCCCTGGACGCTGGTGCACGGGAGAGGCGAGCGCGAGGAGGGCCTGAGCAGGGCGAAGGAGCTTCTGGTCGAAATGAAGCTGCCCGAGGACCTGTGGAGCGCGCGCGTTCGCTATGCCCTCTCCGGCGGACAGCGCCAGAGGGTCGCCGTGGCGCGCGCCCTGATTCTGGACCCGGAGCTGCTTCTGGCCGACGAACCCACCGCGATGCAGGACGTCTCCACGCGGGGCGAGGTGCTGGAGGTCCTGAGCCGGCGCATCCGCGGGGGCATGTCCATGATCCTCGTGACGCACGACCTGCTTCTGGCCCGTCACGCCGCCGCCCGCGCGCTGGTCCTCCGAATGGGCGAGATCGTGGAGTCCGGCTCCACCGCCGACCTGCTGGAGCGCCCGGCCCACCCCTACACCCAATCGCTGCTCGCGGCCCTGCCGCGCCTGTGAAAGCAAATTGAAATAAATTACATTACACGTTACACGTTGCGCGGGTCCAGGCTCCTGTTTCTGTAGACCAGGTCGGGGCGCGTCGTGAAGCCCGTTTTTTCCCAGAAGGCATTTCCCCGGTCGTTGGCGGCAAACACCACGAGCGCGGCTTTTTTGATGCCCTCCTTTTCCAGCGCCGCGAGCGCGTTCGAAAGCAGCGCTCTTCCGATGCCCCGCCCGCGGCGCGTCGCGGCGACGACGGCGTGATAGACATATCCCCTGCGCCCGTCGTGTCCGCACAGAAAAACTCCGATGACCCCTTCGCCCGCCTCCCCGACCGCGACGAAACAGGTGGAGGGGTTGCGCCGAAGGAAGCGTTCGATGCCCTCCCTCGTGTCGTCCAGACTGCGCAGCCCCATTCCCTCCGTGCGCTTCCACAGCGCGTATGCCTCGTCGTAGTCCGACAATTCCATCGGCCTGACTTTCACGTCCTCCGTCATATTGTCGCTCTCCTTTCATCCGACGCCATAATATCAAACTGGCGACAATTATAAAAGGAGTATAACCGGCCGGGAACGTTTCTAAAAGACCACCTGCGTTCTGAACTGGATACGATGGTCGTCGGCGTAGCCGGTGCGCTCGGCGTCGCCGTTCCAGTCAACGTCGATATATCCGAGGGCGAAGGCGACGCTCGGGTTGTACTGGTACTGCACGCCGAGACCCCACTGGAGCATTTTGGCGTCCTGCGCGCGGCCGGCGGAGTTTTCACCCGCGTTATCGATGGTGTGGCCCGCGACGTAGAGCCACGTGCTCCATTTTTCGCTCCATTCCTGCGTCGCGCCCACCCGCCAGATCTTCGTGTCGCCCCCGAGGAATCCGGTGCCGGCGTCAGCGTTGCCCCAGTCCTCGTCGGGAAGCGTCAGGGCCGCGTTGCCGTAGGGCAGGAAAAATTCCTCGTCCAGCTGATCGTACTCCAGCCACAGACTCGTGAAGCCGAGCAGATCCTGCTGGACGTCGACGATGAACTTCCATGCGCCCGCGCTGTCCTGGTCCACATCGTTCCACGCGCCGGCGCTGTTTTCCTTCAGGCTGCCGTCCTGATAGTAGTAAATTCCTTTGACGGCGATGTTCTGGTTGAAGTTGAAGCGAAGGCCGGCGAAGAGCGTCCACAGGCTGTCCACTTTGAACTCGTAGTCCTCGATGTCCACCACGGAGGTGTCGTCGCCGAGGAAAAACTGCGCGCCGATGTCGAAGCCGAACCGCTCCGTAAACTGGAGCTGCGCCAGGGCGGAGAACTCCCATACGCTGAGGCTCTCCTCCTCCCGGATCGTGAATTCGGGATGCGCCGCGTAGAAGCTGAACGTGCCCAGCGCGAAGGACTTCTCGAAGGCGAGGCCATCCACCGTGCGGTCGGTCAGCCAGGCCTCGTTCGCGATGTCCGTGGCCCCGCCGATCTGGAAGCGATAGTCGCCCTCGTAGTCGCGCTCGAAGCGTCCGACGGTCAGGGTCGAGTCCCAAAACACCGGAATCTCCGCGTAGAATTTATCATAGACGACCACGTCCTCGTCCAGCTCGAGCCGGGCGAAAAAGAGAATGCCCTCGTCCTCCCCGAAGTGGCGCTGGATTTCGAGGCGGGCCATGCTTAAATT
>JAITPZ010000231.1 GCA_031289165.1 Synergistaceae bacterium | reverse complement strand
TTCCCGGAATTGTCAAACTCTGGGAGTCCCCCGGCAAAGCCGGGGGTTTACCAATTTAATTATGATATCATCTGCCACCGAAAAAACTTTTCCACTTTGTCGATCGCGAAATGATGGGGTATAATTATTTTTTAGAAATTTTAGAAAATTACTATCAGTGAGAGGTGACCCAATGAAGTCAATGAGAAAAGCCCTTTTCGTACTATTTTTAGCGCTGTTTCTTTCGGCTATTGTGATGCCAGCCTTGGCTGATGTAACTGTCTATATCACTAACTCTGGCAAAAAATATCATGTTGATGGTTGTCGCTACCTCAAAAGCAAAACCCCTGTTTCTCTGGCAGACGCCAAAGCACAAGGATATGAGGCATGTTCAGTTTGTAGCCCTCCAAGATAACCACACCCCCATGCAGGGCGGCCAATGATCGAGACAAAACCAGGGGCGGCGCTGTGAGGAGAGATGATAACAATGGAGAGCTACAAAACCCCGGCAGAGATCTTTTTTGCACCGGAGAAAGGAGACCGTCCCTGACTCGGAAACTTATCACCTTATTTTCTTCTCTTTTTGGTCTTGACAGGTGGGGCCACCATACAGCGCCCGCGGAACAGGCGGACGCTTCCTTTTTCACATTATGAGCGCTTTTTGGGTTCCCGTACAGCCCTTCCGCTTCAGTCCCGGTTTTCTTTCCCCATATCCAGCAGAAACAGCCGCAGATCCTCGAACATTTGGGTGATGCTGCAGGGAACCTCCCGGTTCAAACTTTCCTGTACCCTGAGATCGATTCCGACCAGCACGGTATGGACAAAAACAGCCGCCATCAGCCGCGTGTTGAACGGCCGCACGAGGCCCCGTTCGACGCAGATGTCAAACCATTTTTTGCTGAAGTTGATCCCGAAGTCCAAAAAAAGATTTATGAAATATTCCCCCGCGCGGCTATCCCTGAACTGCTCCGTCTGAAGCAGGCCAAAACCGTAACAGGTGAACAGATTCCTCATCTGCTCGGGTTCCGCGAACAGACAGTTCACGACCTCCTCGAAGGTAGTCGCCTCCCTGAGGTGCTCTTCGAGCTGCTCGTGGTACAAATGGTAAAGTCCTATCGCGTGATCGAGCACCGCGTTCCACAAATCTTCCTTGCTGCTGAAATGATTGTAGAGCGCCCCTGGCGTAATCCCCACTTTTCCGGCAATATCCCGCATGCTCACGGTGGCGTATCCTTTTGTGGCGAAAAGGACGGTGGATTCTATCAAAATATCTTCTTTTGTGGATCCGGCCTCCGAGAGATACGGCAGTTCATATCGCCGCCCCAAAACCTCAAAATGCGCAATATTTTTTTTGTCCATTGCCAGCCTCTCCGTCACTTTCTCTCATCTCTGTGTACTCTGCAGAACCGTTTTTATACCGGTCCAAAGACGGAGGTCTGAAAAAATCCGATGGTCCCGGACCTCTGCCGGCAATCCCCCGACTACCTGACGGGCCGCAGGAAATCCGCAAAAGCCGGCTGCGCGTGGGGGCCGTTCCCGACCGGATTCCGCGCGTCGGGGTTTTGGTTCCACCGCCCCGCATACCTTCTTCCGCCGAACACGTCGCTTTCGACGTACGAATTTTTTTGAAGTTTTGTTCCTCTGGTGATACGCACCCACGGAGCGACCAGAGAAACGCCCCCCGAACGAAATCGGTCGGAGACGAAATCGGGCAGACCGTTTTCCGCGCCGATCTCCACACCTTCCATCAGCCTCGAGTTGCAGGCGATGACGGCCTTACTTATTTTCGCGTTCTTTCCAATGTAGACATTGGGCATGAGAACCGAGTCGACTACTTCCGCGCCCTTCTCAACGACGACCGAGTCGGACAGAACGGAGCCCTCCACCCTTCCATGAATGGCGTGGAGGCCGTAAAGAAGGCTTCGCCTGACCGTGGGGGATTCATCGATGAAGCGAAAGGGCGCCGTGTCGGAAACACCCAATACTTCCCGGGTCTCGTCGCGGAAGAGAAATTCCGCGGGGTCTCGGAGGATGTCCATGTTGAACTTCCACAGGTCCTCCACTGTCTCCACATCACGCCAGTATCCTCCGAACCGGTACGCGCACAATTTTTTGCCGGCTCTCAGCATGGCCGGGACAACGTCCCTCCCGAAATCGCGCCCCCGGCCTCCGGGTCGGTCCGCGCTCAGATATTTCCGCAGTACGCTCCACCTGAAAATGTAAACGCCCATCGACGCAAGCGAGCTCCGCACCCCCCTCGACTTTTCCTGAAAATCGAAGATCGCTCCATTTTCATCGGCGCTCACCGCATCGTGCCCGCGGGCTTCCGGATACGATTCCGGAACGGAGGCAATCGTCACGTCGGCGTCGTTCCTTTTGTGCGCGTCAAGCATCCGCGAATAGTCCATTCTGTAGACGTGAGTACCGGAGAGGACGCAGACATGACAGGGGGTGAATCGTTCCAGGAAGCCGATATTTCGAGAAATCGCGTCGACGGCGCCGCCATGTTCTCTCCCCTCTCCGCAGGGAAGCACAAAAATACCCCCATCCCGCTCGGAGAGATTCCAGGGCCGGCCGTTGCCGATATAGGAACGGAGTCCCACGCACGATGGGCGCGCAGGAATTCCGACGACGTCAAATCCCGAATAACTGCAGTTGCTTAGCGCAAAGTCGATTATCCTGTGGCCGCCGCCATAAAAACAGGGGCCTTTCATCAACTCGCTCAACTCCGATCCATGCCCGTCGGCAAGAATCATCGCAACGCACTCCCTCTTCACCAAATTCACCTCCTTCTTCGTTACCTTATAAATGAACGTTTGTTTTTATAAATGAACGTTCATTTTTAAGCTATTTTAGCATATTCCAAATTTTGTCAACAGCCTTTAATTTTAATCTATACAGGGATCAGGAGTGGTTTTATATGTAAAAAAGCGAGAGAATATATTCATTCAATTGAAAAAAACAAAAATCGGCAGAAAGAAATGAGATTCCAGTAATTTACGCCACACTCCCCCGAAGTGGGAAAAAATCGAAATGAGAACAAAGAGAGGGCCGGTCAGGGCCCTCGCTCCCTCGTGCTTTTCGCTATTGTTTCGGCAAATCCCCCGGGCGGACAAAGGGGTCTCGATCCTTGTACTGCCCGAACGAGGCGGGGGTGTCGGGGAACGCGAGGATGGAAACGCTGAGGCTCACCCTGTCGTCTCTTCCGGACGTGCGGTCGTCCCGGTACAGCAGCTCCCATTTCATGCAGTCGCTGATCCACTGCAGGGCGTAGTTGACCTCGTCCACCATGGACTCCCTCAGGTCCCAGCTTCCCCGCACCTGGACAAAAAGCTCCCTGCCGACGGGGAAGCGCAGTTTCTGGTGGATTCTTTCCACCTCGCTCTGGCCGTCCCAGAACATGGGGGATTCTCCCCACACGTAACGCCGCTGATACCCGGATCCCAGCTCCAGGATCCCCAGCCTGTAACGCAGGCCCCACATGCCCTCCGCAATTTTCTGATCCTGGTCGTCCCGATCGTAGAACCAGACGCTGCCGGTAATATCCCAGAAAAATTCCGCCCGGCCGCCGACGGGCGCCTCGAAATAGTTCCGCATATGCGCGCCGTAACGCGCGATCGTGCCATTTGTAAAATCGGGGGTTTTTTCCCTGTAGCTCCCCCAGGCGACCCCAAAGCGCAGCCAGGAAGAACCCGCGGCCCAATCCCGAATCCAGGGCGAGGAGACCTCGACCTCCGGCCCGCGGTCCAGGCGGCCCCGGTACTCGTAAAGGGAGTCCTTCTGATCCTCGATGTACTCGTTCCGCGTCCAGTTGACGGAGGCGCGCCATCCGCTCCAACCGTAGGAGAGCGACCCGTAGGGATGGAAGATCTTTTCGCCCCACGCCCTGTCCCAGGAGTGTTCGACTCCACCTCGAACGCTGAAGCCGCCGCCCAGGCTCTGCTCGATCTCCGCCATCCACTCGAAGTCCACCCTGTTCCACCACGCCGCTCCGAGGTTCAGCTCCCCCGAGTCCCAGGCAAACGCCCCGCTGAACCCGACGCCCGCGCCCTTAGATCCGCTGCTCTGCGCGTAGGGCATTATGGCGTACCGCATGGCCTTGCGGTCGATCTGGACGATGTAGTCCGTGGGCCAGGTGAAAATATAGGTGCTGCCCAGATACAGGCGCGGTTTTTTCGCCACGACGCGCTTACCGGGAACGAAGGTGATGCTTTTGGTTTCAATGCGGTAATGAGGGTGATCCAGCGCGCAGGTCGTTGCGGCAACGTCCTTCCATCTGGCCAAATGCGACGGGGTTTCGGGCGGCGCGTCCCCGGCCGGCTTCCTGCGCCTGACGAGCCCGCGCTCCACGGCCAGGTTCCAGGGGATCACGTCGAGTCCGCCGCCGTAAATATAAAGCGTCCCCTCGCCCAGCGGAACGCTGCTTTTCGCGCCGGACAGAAGCCCCTCCTCCGTCTGGAGGTCGTAGTCCAGCCTGTCGCCGGCCATAGTTCTTCCCTCGTTCTGCAGAACGACCGACTCGCCCGGCAGAGGCGAGGCGTTCACCCTCTGCGTGACGGCGTCGTACTCGATGCGCTCGGCCCGAATCGTCGTCTCTCCGTAGACCAGAACGGCGTCGCCCTCGGCCGTGGTTTTGCCCGACTCGTCGTCGTAGCTGACCCGTTCGGCGTCCAGCCGGACGCTCTCGGGCCGTTCCGCGGCGAGGGCGCGCCCCGAAAAAAAGAGCAGCCACACGGAGAGGGCAAACAAAACGGACCGCGGAAACCGAGGCGTTATTTTTCGTTTTGCGTCCACCTGATAACACCTCCCCTGTCCAACAGGACGACCCCGTTCCTGTCGATGCTCGCGACATCGGCCGTCAGTATGAATTCCGTGTCGTAAGCCGTGAATCCCCTCGGAAAAAGAAACTCGTCCGCGCCCCTCGACCAGAAAAGCTCGGAGCTCTCCACGTTCCAGACGCGCTCGTCCGTCTCCAGCGTTCCCAGCAGAGAGTACAGCTCGACGCTCTCATCTTCCTCGCGG
>JAITPZ010000171.1 GCA_031289165.1 Synergistaceae bacterium | reverse complement strand
CGCGCCACGGCATCGGTGCCGCCGCCCGCTCCCCAGGGACAGATAAGGGTTATGGGCTGCTCCGGAAACGCCGCGTACACAGGCCCGGTACAAACGAAAAGCGCTAACATCACGACTGCCGCCAACAGCTTCTTCATAGCAAACGACCTCCTCAGATTTTTTGTACTGCCGTACAAAGCCACCGCTTTTTTTAACTTTCTTTCTTAAAAGCTTCCTCTAAGCCGCTTCCGAACAAAACTCTTCAATAAGAACCACGCTCAATAATCAATCGCTTAAAATCGACCGGTCGAATTTCAAACCGAAAGCAGATTACTGATGAAGAGAAGCTCAGACTAATTTATTTGAATTCTTTGGATTATGACGGGATTTTAGCATATCGCTTAAACCCCGTCAATATGAGCAGGCACAGAATGGCGTTCATTGCTGAATCTACAGGGCAAAAATCGACGATATTCCGCTTATGGCCGTGTGCGTGACGTTCACGGCGCTCCAGCAGGGAGTGTGGAAACTACTGCCGCTGGACGACCGTTTCCGGCGAGTGGGCGCGGCGGATCAGGTTCAGGTTTTCGTGCCGCCCCACGGAGTGCCAGAACATAAACACGAGCATGAGGATCGTCACGCCCAGCGTGGCGTACCGAATCCAGGACGGAGCGGTGCCGCCGGGGCGCAGGTGTCCCTCCTCGATCTCGCGTTTCCGGTTCAGCCCCATCGCGTAGAACACCATCGTCGCGATGACGAAGATCAGAGACCACCGCGTCTGTTCGCCGTCGGACCCGATCATCGCCCACAGGCTGTAGACGGCGCCCACGAGGCCGACGGCGCAGTAAAAGGCATACTCCCTGTCCGCCATTTTATGCCAGCCCAGCACCCTGATGGAGATGGCCGAGTAGATGTAGGGCAGAAGCGTCATAATGACGGCGATGGAGGCGATCTTGCCGAACTGCGCCCCGGCCGTGGGGGACATGGTCGCCAGCACCTGAATCGTCATGATGACGGCGACGAGGGCAAGCCCGCTTGAGGGAACTCCCTTTTTGTTGATCTTCGCGAACAGGTTGGGGAAAAGCCCGTCGTCGGCCGCGGCCTTGGCCGTCTGCCCCACCAGCAGCGTCCAGCCCGCCAGAGACCCCAGGCAGCCCAGAGCCGCGCAGAGGGCCACGGCGCGGCCCACAGTGGGTCCCAGAGCGATGGCGACGGCGTCCACAAAGGGCGCCGAGGACTTCACGAGATCGGCGTTCGGGATCATGCCCATGATGGCGCTGGAGCTGAGGATATAGCACACGGCGGCGATCAGAACGCCGCCCACCGTGGCGATGGGCACGTTTTTCGACGGATTATCGACGACCCCCGCCGAGACCGAGGCGCTCTCGACTCCGATGAAGGCCCACAGCGTGAAGTTCAAAGTCGCGCCCACCGCGCCCACGAAGTTCTGCCCGGAGACGTTCCAGCCCGCCATGTAAGTGGAGGGACTGAACCAGAACCAGCCGAAAATCGCCACTCCGAGGATGGGGATCAACGCCAGGAACGTGGTGCAGGACTGAATCCATCCAACTGTGGCGGGGCCGAGAATGTTCGCCCAGGTGAAGAACCAGATGAACGCCACCTGGACGAGGGCGGCGTTCAGCGGGTCCCTGAGGGAGGGGAAAAACACGGTCAGGTACCCCACCCCCGCGACGGCCAGCCCCACGTTGCCCACCACGTTCGCCAGCCAATAGATCAGGTTGCTCTGATACCCCATGTAATCCCCGAACGCCAGGCGCGTATAGGCGTAGGGGCCGCCCGCGGCCGGGTTGATCGACGCCAGTTTGGCGAATACCAGAGCCAGGGAGACGGCGCCCACGATCGTGACCAGCCAGCCAAAAATCGCTATGCCGCCCGTCGCGGCTAGGTTGGCGGGAAGCATGAATACCCCCGACCCCATCATATTGCCGGCGACCATCATCGTGGCCGCCACCACGCCTATCTTTCCGGAACTCTGACTCCTCTCCCCGGACTCCGCCATTTCACTCACCCCTTCCCCTTTTGTCCCTCAGGACAAGGAGGCGGTATCGGCCCTCCTCGACCTCGACGCCGTGGGTGTCGTGTCCGAAACCGGGGAAGCGCAGGTCGAAGCTCTCCAGGGATTTCAGATAGCCGATAACGGCGCCGTCCGCGGCCCCCGCGTTCTCCCCCGGCATCAGCAGGGGAATTCCCGGCGGGTAGGGAACGACCCCCGTGGCCGCCACGCGCCCGGCCAGCGCGTCCAGCCCGACGGACTCCACGTCGTTCCGGACCAGCCGCTCGTAGGTCTCGATGGGACTCAGCGCCGGGCAGGGCAGCTCGGAGAAGGCGCCGGCCATCATGGCCGTGGTTTTCAATTCCTTCATCGCGTGGAACATGCCGTCGCACAACTCTTTCAGGCCCATGCCCGAGTAAGCAGAGGGATATCCCTCCACCAGGGCGGGCAGCGCCCGTTTAAGAGGAACGTCGGCGTCGTAGTCGCGTTTGAAATCCAGGAGCGCGTTCAGGAGGGATCCCCATTTGCCCTTCGTGACGCCAATGGAAAACAGAAAGAGGATGGTGAAGTCGGTGGTCTTCTCGACGACGATGCCGTGGTGGTCCAGGTAAGAGGCGACTACCGACGCGGGGATACCGTTTGCCTCCGGAGCGCCGTCGTCGCCCATGCCGGGCGTGAGGACGGAGACCTTGATCGGGTCCAGCATACAGTAGTCGTCCTCAAGGTCCTCGAATCCATGCCAGGCTTCGCCCGGGTGCAGCACCCAGGCCGAGGGATCCTGAAGGAGCGTATCCGGGGACGCCTCATAAAAGGGCACGTCCCCCACCTTTCGAGGCTGCCAGCAGTCGAAAAACCACTCTCCCTTTTCGGCGTAGTCGGACCGGGTACGGGACATGAACTGCCGAAAGGCGACGGCTTCCTCGATGGCCTCCGTCGTCAGGGCCTTTCCGGCCGGGCCGTCCATCATGGCGGCGCTGACGTCCGTGGAGGCGATGATCGCGTACTGCGGCGAGGTGGAGGCGTGCATCATGAAGGACTCGTTGAAACGCTGATGCGCAATGGCGCTGCGGCCGTCGCGGACGTGGATCATGGAGGCCTGGGAAAGCGCGGCCAGAAGTTTGTGGGTGGACTGCGTGGCGAATACGGTGGGAGCGTCCTTCGGGTAGTCCTCCGCCGAGCCGTACATCGCGAAACGATCTTTATAGAGGGGGTTGAACCGGGCGTAGCCGTACCAGGCCTCGTCGAAATGCAGCCGGTCGACGGAGGGGTTCAGCAGCTCAACGACGCGTCTGACGTTGTAGCAAAGGCCGTCGTAAGTGGAGTTGGTGATGACGACGTGGGCGGGAGTCGGGTCGATTCCATCTTTCACCAGCGGATTCGCCCTGATCGTCGCGGCGATCGCCTCCTTATCCAGGCGCTCGGGATAGATCGGCCCGATGATGCCGTACCGGTTGCGCGACGGCCGGAGGTAGGCGGGGATGGCCCCCGTCATGGTCATGGCGTGCTCCACGGACTTGTGGCAGTTGCGGTCGCAGAGGGTCACCTGATCCCGGGTGACGCTCGCCATGAGGATCACTCGATTCGAGGTGGAGGAGCCGTTGGTGACGTAGTAGGTGCGGTGCGAACCGAACACCTCGGCGGCGTACTGTTCGCTTTTGCCTATGGGGCCGGAGTGGTCCAGCAGGGAGCCCAATTCTCCCACGGAGATCGAGAGGTCGCTGCGCAGGAGGTTCTCGCCGAAATAGGAGAAGAAGGCCCGACCCGCCGGGGACTTCAGAAACGCGGTGCCGCCGGTGTGACCGGGGGTGTGCCAGGAGTACTCGTGGACCCCGGCAAACTCGATCAGCGCCCTGAACATGGGCGGAAGCAGGGTCTGCCTGTACCGGGTGGCCGCCGCGAGGATGCGTCCGCTGATGAAGTCCGGAGTGTCGCCCAGAAGCCAGATGAAGTCATCCACCTTCCGGATGAACTCCACGGGGATCTCCTGGACGGAGCCCCGGTCCGACAGAAGAAAAACGGGCAGCGTATCGGAACGCTTTCTTATCTCCCGCAGCACGGCCACGGCCTCGTCGTGATGGCCGTCATCGGGCAGGTTCCAGTCGAGCACGACGCACTGGATCGCCGTGTCGGAGGCCACGGCAGCCGCCGCATCCGGAGCGCTCACGGCCTCGATGACGATGACGGCCTCCTCCTTCAGGTCGTCGATCAACGCGCGGGCGGCGCGCCCCGTCGCCGTTTCGACGGTCAGATCCCGGCAGACGAAAAGAACCTTCAACTCGAGGTGACTTCCTGTTGAATCCATAATTCTCACCCTTTCCATATTCAACCCCTCCACAACCTCAATTTTACATAGTTGAAATTTTAACGCTTTTTATTATCCGTGGAATATGGAAAAGGCTGATTAAAATTCAGGGGCAATGCTGCGCAACCCCTCGGTCCGCGCGGCCCTCCCGAACTTCAATCAGCCCTCTTCGATATCTCAGTCCCAATACTCGTCCCGGTCGAAAGACCCCCGCGATTTTACCCTCTCTTTTCCGCCCTGTAGTAAAGCGTAATGATCGCCAGGATCACGAGGCCGCCCACGATTTTTTTCCCGGCCTCCTGGATGTTCATGACGGTGAGGAGGCTCTCGATCAGAACGAGAAGGATCGCCCCCAGCACCGTGCCCGTGTAGCTGCCCCGGCCGCCGGCCATGGACGTTCCTCCGATGACGACCGCCGTGATGGAGGAAAGCGTGTACTCCGTGCCGATGCCCAGAAAGGCGGTCTCGGTGTAGCCCGCCATCATCACCCCGACGAGCATCGCCGTCACGCCGGAGATCGCGTAGCAGCGGATCCTGACGCTGTTGACGTCGATCCCCGAAAAGAGCGCCGCCGTTTCGCCCGCGCCGACGCAGTAAATTTTGCGCCCGAAGGTGGTACGGCGCAGCACGATCACGACGACGATGGACAGGGCCAGCCAGAGCCACACGGTGACCGGCAGGCCCAACCTGCTCCCCACGCCGAGGACGCGCAAAAGCGGAGAGGCCTGGCCCTTCGGGGAGCCGTGGCTCGCCACAAGCGTAATTCCCGTGACGATCGTCCCTGTCGCCATCGTCATCACCATCGGCGAGATGTGCAGGACGGAGACGCCGAAGCCGCTGAGGCAGCCGGCCATCGCTCCGATCAGAAACACCAGGAGGACGGCGTGAAGGGTGTTCCCGTTCTGCCCGTTGACGAACATGCAGGTAAAGACGTTCCCCATGGTGATCAGCGCGCCGACGGAAAGATCGATGCCGCCCGTCAGAACGACCAGCGTCTGGCCGATCGCCGCGACCCCGACGAAGGAAGCGGTGCGCAGGATCACCCCCGCGTGGCGCCATGTGAGAAAACCGCTCGACACCCTGTCGCCGACGAAAAACAGCGCCGCGATCACGCTCAGAAGCAGCAAAAATCGGGCCTTCCGAAGCAAAAGATCGCGTCCCGACGCCGCGGAAAGAGGGCTCATTGGATGTTTCCCCCGACCCGTCCCGCGACGCGGCGAATTCCGTTCAGCGCATCGGGAGACGAGATGACGAGAG
>JAITPZ010000062.1 GCA_031289165.1 Synergistaceae bacterium | reverse complement strand
TGCTTGAACAGTAAAATTCCACTGTTGCTGTTTTCAACGCGCATGGAAGCCGCAAAATCCGATGCCGTGGATTGCTCTAATTCATTGTGGATTGCATCGACGCTCATTGTTATGACCATTCCTTTCGCTATGGCAGGCTAAGAAATAAAGTTTACATTTAGATCGTAACTATTCAGTAGCGTAAAAAATGGCTAATTTACGGACTTATACGCCGTCACATCCAGGCCCAGTTTGTCCGCTGCTTTTTTGTTTACCATGAGATTGTATTTTTGCACGATCACAACGGGCAGCTCCGAAATTTTTTTGCCGGACAGCATTTCTCCTGCCAAATTGGCGCCCAGAATTCCCATTTCACCGGAGTCCACGCCTGCGGTGGCAAGTCCGCCATCAATCACCATGGTAATCGCCCCGACGTAAACAGGGATTTTTGCCTCGGCGGCCACCTGAGATACGACGGACATGGATGATGCTATTGTATTATCGTTCGGGCAAAAGAACGCATCGACCTTATCAGCCAGCGATCGAGCCGCCGATTGTACCTCCGACGCGCTGCCGACGGTTGCCTCCGTGTAAGTAAGGCCGTTGCTGTCGCAATACGCTTTTGCCTTTTCAATGGCCGTAAGGGAGTTAGCTTCCCCGGCGTTGTAGAGAAAACCGAATTTTTTCGCATTTGGGGTTATTTCCCCCGCCAGTTTGAAAATCTGATCGACGGGAACGACGTCGGATGTCCCCGTTATGTTCCCTTCCGGAGCCTCCAGGTTTTTGAGCAAACCGGCTTTCACGGGGTCGCTGACGGCAAGGAACACTATGGGAATATCGCTGGTAGCCGCGGCTGCTCCCTGAGCGGCGGGGGTCGCGACAGCGACGATCATATCCACTTTATCGCTTACAAATTGCTGACATACAGCTTTGATCTTCGTCCTGTCGCCCTGCGCGTTCCGGTAGTCTATTGCGACCCTGTCCTCGCTGTAACCGATTTTTCTCAGCTGCTGAATAAAATTCTCCCTGATCGTATTGAGGGACGTATGTTCTACCGGTTGTATAAGCCCGATTTTCACCTGTTTTTCGTCTGCTGACGCACTGCCCGCGCACAGGCCGATCACTGCCGCCGTCGCCAAAAGCAATACACATATTTTTTTCATGATACGGACTCTTTTTCCTCCTTCACAATGCTTTACAGAATTATATTCGCCTCGGCAGCTACACGCAATCCCCCCGCTGTGCGCATTCATTATACAGGAACGCGCAGGGTCGGGATGCCGCGGAGATGCAAAACAATGCGCTTTCAGGGTCGCGAAAGGGGAGTTTCGACGAATTTCGGGTAGCAGGCCGCGAAGGCGTCGGTTACGTGAGGGTCGAACCAGGTGCCGCGTCCGTCCATGATGATCCTGAACGCGTCCGCGCGGCTCATCGCACCGCGGTAAACCCTGTCGCTGACGAGGGCGTCATAGACGTCCGCCACCGCCATAATCCTGCCGCAAAGAGGGATGGCGTTTCCGGAGAGTCCCCAGGGATAGCCCCCTCCGTCGAACCTTTCATGATGAGAGGAAGCGATCATGCTGGCGTACTCGAGGTACCTCTGGGCAGGCGTCCGCCTGTACATGTTGGTCAGTATTTCGGCGCCAATGGTCGAGTGAGTCTTCATCGCGGCAAACTCCTTATCGTTGAGCCGGCCCGGTTTCAGAAGAATTCTATCGCTTATGGAAATTTTCCCGATGTCGTGCAGCGGGGCCGACCTGACCATCATATCCAGCGCCGTGTCCGAAAGCTCGTCCATGAAGAGATCCTGCGTCCGAAGCTCGCGTCCGAGCATCTCAACATACCTGCCGGTCCTGACGACGTGTCCGCCGGTGTTTTCGTCCCTGCACTCTATCAGGTCGGCAATGGAGGCGGCGAGGTTGTCGGACATTCCCCTCACGGTTTCCACGAGGTGCGACTGCCAGGAGGACAGTCTGAGATGTAACTCTATCCTGTGGAGCAATATGCTCTTCGAGACGGGTTTTTTTATGAAATCCATCGCCCCGGACTGAAACCCCCTGACCTCGGTGGCGACGTCCCCGTGAGCGGTCAGAAATATCACCGGAATATCGCTCAACGCTGGGCTTTTTTTCAATTTATCGATGGTTTCGAAGCCGTCCATTTCCGGCATTTCCAGGTCGAGCAGGATCAGGTCCGGCCTGTTTCGGACGCAGAACGACAGCGCCTCGGCGCCGGACGTCACGAGAGTATATTCATACCTGCCGGCGAGACAGGAGCCTATCTGTTTCAGGTTCACGACGTTATCGTCAACGGCCAGTATTTCCTTCGGCCCGGAGCCCGGCACGTCCTCCGGCGTCACAAGCCGCTCCGGACGGGGCTCAAAGGGCTCGTCCAGCCTGTCCCTGATCGCCCGGAACGCGTCGACGATCACCGGGTCGAACTCGGAGCCGGCTCCCTTTTCAATGATTTCACACGCCTCGTCGTGGCTCAGCGCGGGCCGATAAGTCCGGTCGGTCACGCAGCCATCGTAGACGTTGGCGACCGCCAGAAGCCTGCAGCAAAGCGGAATGTCACAGCCACGGACACCGTTCGGATAGCCCGTCCCGTCGAATCTTTCGTGATGCCCCTCGGCCATGATTTTCGCGTAATCGTGATAACGCTGCGCCGGAATGTGTTCGCCGATCTTCGACAGCACGCGCCCGCCAATCCGGGAATGACGCTTTACCTCCTCGTATTCCTCGCCGGTGAGGGCGGAGGGCTTACACAGAACGACGTCGCTGACTCCGATTTTTCCGATGTCGTGAAAGGGCGCGCCCCGCGCCATCAGCTCCAGTGTCTCCTCGGAAAGCTCGTCCGCGAACTGCCCCCTGGCGATCAGCTCCCTGCCGATAAGTCCCACATATTTCTGGGTGCGCAGCACGTGCTTGCCCGTGTTGCTGTCCCTGCATTCGATGATTTCCGCGAACGAAACGACGATGTTGTTTTCCAGCTCTCTTATAACGCTCCTGAGGTTCGTATGGAACTCGTGGAGCTGGAGGTGGAGGACTACTCTGTGCAGCAAAATATTTTTATCCACCGGTTTTAAGATGAAGTCTCTCGCGCCCAGCCGAAGCGCTCGGAGCTCGGTTTCCTCGTCGACGTTGCCGGTGAGAAATATCACCGGGACATCCATCCCGGGAATCTCCTTCAGCTTCGTGATGGTCTCGAAACCGTCCATTCCGGGCATTTCAACGTCCAACAGGATCAGCGCGGGCTTTTCGCTCCCGCAGAACTGCAGCGCTTCCCTCCCCGATTTTACCAGCGAAAGGTCGTAGCTGCCGGAGAGCTGCGTACTGATTTGTCTGAGGGTCGTCACGTTGTCGTCCACAAGCAGTATCCGTTTCATTCCGGCGCTGTTTCCCTTCACAGAATTACCCGCACGCGCTTCGCGCAGGGGGAAAACAAAATCTCAAACGGGCCTCAGACCTCCCGTCTCAGGCGGGGGGTGGCGTTGATCCTGTCCGCGAGTCGCCGGACTATCTCGTCGTACTCCAGGTCGTTCACCTTTTTCCTGAGCCACTCGACCAGCTCGTCCCCGGAGTCATAGGAGAAGCGTTCCAGCTCCGACATGACCGCCTCCATCCCACTCGTATCGTAATGCCTCGTTCGGTCCAGCAGATGCTCCAGCAGAGCGACATCGGGCTCCGACAGGCGCTGCCTTTCCCGATCTCCGGGCAGGTTCAGCGTTCTGTCGAGCAGGGCGCGAAGGTTCAGGATCAGCGCCTCCGTCGCCTCGATAAACGCGCCGTTGCCGGCCTTTACCGCGTTCAGGTCGCCGCGTTTTGCGGCATCTTCCAGCGTTTGCGCCATCTCCCCGACCCCGGGCGCGAAGATACCCAGGCTCGCGCCCTTTATTCCATGTATCGTGATCGCGTACCCGGCAAGCGTTTCTTCGCTTACGTCCCGTATTTTATCGAGCAGTTCGGCTATATGGGTCGCGTAGGACTGCAAAATTTTCAGATATGTCCCGGCATCTCCCGAACCGGACAGCCCCTTCGCCAGATCGATGCCGTCTATTCGAGCGTTCATTATCGTCGCGTCGAGTTCGCTGTCCAGAGGGGTCGAAGCGACCCCGGCGTACGACGGCTCCGCGTCCTCTCCGTCCGGGCCCTGCCCGGGTATCCATTCGTTCAGCAGTTTGTCCAGTTTCACGATGTCCACGGGCTTGAAGAGAGACGCCTGAAAACCCCGCTGGAGGAACATGTCCTGATTTCCCGCGAGCGCGTTTGCCGTAAGCGCTATTATCGGCACGCTTCGGGCGTATTCCGTGTTTATCTCGTTTCGGATGATGCGGACGGCCTCGACTCCGTCCATCTCCGGCCTCATATGATCCATGAAGATGATATCGTATCGGATTTTACCCTCTCTGACCAGATCGATCGCCTCGCGGCCGCTCGAAGCGCAGTGGATGGTGAGGCCGTAAGGCATCATCAGCCCGCGCGCCACCTCCTGATTTGTGACGACATCGTCCACTATCAGAACCTTCCCCCACGTCATGCGCCTGCGAACGAAGTTGTTGACGCTGCGGTTCTGCCTGATGTGGAAAGACCTCAGGTTTTGGGCGGTCTCAGGGCCTATCGGGGCGAAATCGACGATATTCTGCGGGACGACGACCGTGAAGGTCGATCCCTTCCCGTATTCGCTGTGGACCTTAATGGTTCCTCCCATCAGCTCGACGAGACTTCTGGTGATCGAGAGGCCCAGTCCCGTTCCCTCGATTTTTCGGTTCGCGTACGAGTCGAACTGCTTGTACTGCGAGAACAGTTTCTCCATGTCCTCTTTTTTGATGCCGATTCCGGTATCGCTCACGGAGTACGTCAGATCCGCGATCCTGCCCCGCACCCGGCAGGTTATCCCGAGCGTAACGGAGCCCTCCCTCGTGTATTTGAAGGCATTCGAAAGCAGGTTGTTCAATATCTGCTTCATGCGGATCTCGTCGCCGTACAGCGACGAGGGCAGATCTTCATCCAGCTCCAGCCTGAAATTTATCGGCTTCGACGCCAGGCGGGTCATGTTCAGGTGGACGGTATCGCTGATGAGGCTGGCGGAGTCGTAGATCGTCGGAGTTACCTCGAACTTCCCCGACTCTATTTTCGATATGTCGAGGATGTCGTTTATTATGCCCAGAAGCGTCGAGCCGGAGGCGTATATCTTTTCGATGTTTTCGTGGGTCACGCCCGGAAGGTCGTTCAGCAGCTCGATCTCGCTCAGCCCGATGACCGCGTTGAGCGGGGTGCGTATCTCGTGGCTCATATTCGCGAGAAACGCGGTTTTTGCATGAGAGGCGGCCTCCGCCTTCTGCGCCTGGAGGACGCTGCTGACGTCGTGAAACAGCCCCATCACGCCCGTCGTCTTCGATTCGTCGTCGAGCATGGGGGTGAAGCGGATGGAGTAGGCGTGCGGAGAATCCTCTCCGCTCAGGTCGAAAATGGACTCGAGCGACACGGTTTTCCCCTCCCTGGCGGCCTCATCGAGGGCGTCGCAGAGGCGTTTCACATCCAGGGGAACCATCAATCCCTCCATCACTTCCGAAAACGTCCTGCCCAATATCGCGTCGCTGCCAATCCCTATCCTGCGCAGAAAGGTTTCCGTGCAGTCGATGAACTTTCGATCCGAATCGAAGAGGAGAATGATGTCCGGGCTGCTTTTCATCAGCAGCCTGAGGTATCTTTCCTGCTTTGTCTTTTCCTCGGCAAGCCGCGACACGTTCATGGAAAACATCCAACTTCCCGGGGCGACGAGAAGAATGACCGCGAGCACGGTAAAAAACACCCGGACTCCCGCGTCCCTTATGGCATTCTCGAGGGCGCCGGTGCGAACGCCGGCCGCGAGCATACCCACGATTTTATGGTTGAACACGAAAGGCCTGTAGACGGCGCGGAGCATCGTGCCGTCCCAAAGACGGGTATCGCTGAAGCGGAGCTGCCCCCTCCCGATGACATCCTCGATGATATCGGGGTCGGGCCCCATTCCCCACTCCTGGTTCTCCTCGTTCCTGAGAGTCGTGCTGATCCTCGAGTCCCCGTAAAAAAGCGACAGCTCGGCCCTGTACATGTTGGAGAGCCTGGTGAGCATGGAGGTTTTCCCGAGATCGACTCCGACCACAACAGCGCCTCTTATCTCCGAGTTCAGCATTATGGGCGCTCCGCGAAAAACCCCCAGCTTCATCGGCGACCTCGCGGGGATGGACATGAGCGATTTTCCCGCGAGGGCCGCTTCGACGTACTCCCTCGCGGTCTGGTTATCTCCCACGACGTTCCTCGGCCGGCTCAGTATCCTCCCCGCTTCGTCGGTGACGGTTATGGTGTCGACGACGGACATCTCCAGCGGCGACAACATCAGATTGTTCAGCGAGAAAACGTCCTTCCGGTAAATGAGGCGGGCTATCTCCTCCGTGCTGCCGAAAAACTCTTCGAACTTGCCGATACGGGTGATCGCGGCGTCGATTTCCCTGTCCAGGCCGTCCACAGCGGTGCGAATCGTGCTGTCCATGTCGTCGCGTATTTTCTGCACGAACACGAGACCGCTGACGACGGACGCGATAACGACGCCAATCAGCATAAAGGCGAAACTCGCAAAGAAAATTCTTCCACCCGTGCCCGTTTTGGACAAATCGAATTCACCCTTCCGGAGGTCGAATCACCGAAATGACGGACAGAAAGAGCCCTCCGATCAGGGCATTTCATCCGCCCTCAGGCTCGCCGGGACAGCTCGCCCTGTGAAAAAATGGAACTGCGGCCGTTTATTCCACTCCACGTTTTTCAAGCGCCCGGTTCGCGCGATAATTCTTAAGTGCAATTATTCAGAATCAATACATTCTTAGAATTTATTTCCTTTTAGTAAAGATCAGTATTCCTGTCGTCCGAATAAGGCTAACATGCTGAGATTGATATGTCAAACCCAGGTCTCCATGTTGAGAATTGAGAATCAGGTCTGAATTGCGCGTAAAAATCGTCAAAAAATCAGGCCGGGGAAAAAATCTCCCCGGCCCGTTCAACTGCAAAAATCGGCGCTCTCCTCAGAACTTCGCCTGCGGGTCCCAGGTTTCGAGATAGATCGCCTTGCCTCCCCTGCCCTGGAGAATCGCGG
>JAITPZ010000056.1 GCA_031289165.1 Synergistaceae bacterium | reverse complement strand
TATTACACGTTTCTCGGCTGTACTTAATTTTACACTTGATAACTGTAACGATGCGCGATACACTTGGAGTATGATTAAGTCATTCAGGCACAAGGGACTGAAACTGCTGTATGAAGACGGCGACGCCCGCAAGATTCCGCCAGAACTCGTGAACCGTGTGTCAAGAAGACTGGCGTCTCTCGCCGGAGCGACCAGGCCGGAGGATATGAACCTGCCGGGGTACAATTTTCACGGCCTCCAGGGCGAGCCAAAGCGATACTCGGTTCATGTAAACGGACCGTGGTGTATTACGTTCGGATGGGAAGACGACGGAGCAGTAGATGTTGATTTGGAAAACTATCATTAGGAAGGGGAGGAAATGGCTTTGAAGGACGGAATGAAGCCGGTACATCCGGGAGAGATTTTGCGGGAAGACGTAATCCCCGCGATGGGCGTCACCGTGGGCGAGTTTGCAGATATGCTGAAGGTCAGTCGTGTCACTGCCTCGCGCCTTATCAATGAAAAGCAAGGGGTATCGCCGGAGATGGCTTTGCGGCTGTCCACGCTGTTCGGCAATTCTGCCCAGTTCTGGCTGAACCTTCAGAATTCATACGACCTGAAGATACTGCGGCTTGACAAGGAAGTGACGGGCGACATAGATTCTATTCGCCCCTGCAACGTCGCCGTATGACGGGGTATATGACCCTGACGGGGCCAAAACTGTAATCCGTAAACACAGGTCAAAGTTCATCAACTCTGGAAAACTCTTTTGGAAGCAATGTCAACAACTCAAGGTTCAGGAAGAAATTTTCCTGTGGGAAGAAAAAGACGGATATCGTGGGGTATTGCATAGACATAAATGGCATTGCCGAATACGGCAATGCCATCAATAATCAATATGTACGATTCAATGGCAGTCCTCAGTTATTTTCAGGTTCGGCTTATTTCAAACGCTCCACCATCATCAGAAGCTGCTTCAGGCCGACGGCGAAGGAGTCGGCCTTCGCGCGCTCTTTGGTGGAGTGCCAGTTCTCGCCGTAGACGATGCCGACGGTGACGGTGGGGATGCCCATCGATATGGAGATGTTGCCGTCCGTGGAACCGTCGTTTTTGAGCGGCAGATCCCCGTAACCCAGGACTTTCAGCGCATCGAGGGCCGCGTGGACGACTTTCAGATCCTTTCCGGCGCCGGGCTGCTGCCCGGCCGCGATATCCGAGGTCTGCTCCTTTCGGAACGCCGCGCCGGAGCCGGTGATGGCTTTTTCCATAGCGGAGAATACGTTATCCTCCAGTTTTTTCAGGGCTTCGGCGCTGGTGGAGCGCATGTCGAGCGTCACCCACGCCTCCTCGCAGATGGCATTTTCGGTGGTGCCGCCGCCGATGACGCCCAGGTTCAAAAATACGGGCGGGTCCTGCTCGACCTGAAATTTGTAAGCCTCCGTGATGGCCAGAGCGAGGCTTTTCACGGCGGAGGGGCTCCCCGTGCTTTTCAGCGTGTGGCCGGCCGGCGTCGTGGCGTAAGCCCTGAACCAGTCGATCCCGAGGCCCCCGGTAATCACCTCTCCGAGCTGTCCGTCGACCGCGACGACCATGTCCGGTTTTTTGGCGGCGTGCGTCAGGTAGTGCTTCATGCCCCTCAAACCGACCTCCTCCTGCACGGTGGCCAGAAAGAGGACGTTCAGGGCGGGCGTGACGCCGAGCGCGTCCAGGGCCCTCTTCATCCACGTGAGGGCGAGAGGCGCGGGAACGTCGTCGCTCGCGCCGGGGCAGTAGATCCAGCCGTCCCGGATCTCCGGGTTCAGCGGGGTGTCGATGGCGAACACGCTGTCCATGTGGCCGGTGATGATCACGGTCTCTTTGCCCGGGTTTCCCTTTATGGAGCCCCAGACGTTGCCGACGTCGTCCTTCCCCACGTCCTTAAGGCCGATTTCCCGGAACTTCGCCTCGAACCACGCGGTACGCTTCTGCTCCTCCCGGGACTTCCCGGGAATGGACATGACCTCGAGCCACTCCTTGAGCATCGCCTCGCCGTTTTTGTCGACGTACGCGGCTATCGCCTCATCCGAAGCCGCGGCCCGGCGACAACAGACCACGGAAAAAAACACTACCCCCAGCGCCAGAAACAAAACATTCATGCGGAACCCTCCCTGTGTGTGTTTGCGCAGCTCTCCGCCGCTTTTTTTAGGTAAATCCGGGGTTTCAGTTTCAATCGAGGTACAGGCGCGCGCTCACGCCTTTCCGAACGTGCGTTCGCGTATCGAGTCGAAGCCGCCCTCCTCCGCAAGCTGCGTGGAACAGAAGAACACCAGATAGAACACGCAGAAATAGACGGCCGTTTTTTCGAAGAGGATCTTCGTGATGTCGAGGCCCGGATAAAGCAGAGGATCGAGGTGGATTCGCACGAGGAAAACGGCGTAGATGATGGAGTAGAAGAGGCTGTAAAGGAGGGCGAAGATCGCGTTCGGCGTGTACTTTCGGAGCAGGGCGTACACTCCCCACCCGATAAACGTGAGGTTCGAGGACCGGAAGAGAAAACCGAACGTCCTCCCCGAAACGCGCAGACCAAAAACCCACGCCAGAATGTCGATCAGCAGCACGCTCCCCAGAACCACGAACGGGATGTGCGAGTAGAGGTAGCTCATCGGCGTGCGTTCTCCCGTATTTTCGGCGCGAACGTAATCCGAGAAAAACGCGCGAAGTTCCTGCTCGGAAGCGGGGCTTTTAGCGGCCGCAGCGGCGGTCTCCTGCGTTTTCGCGGGTCCCGCGGGCTGCGGGGGCGGCGCCTGAGCGGCGCTGACGGTCTCCGGCGCGCCTCCCCCGAGGGAGGCATCGTAGGCCTGGCGCTTTTCCGTGTCGATCAGAACCTCCCGCGCTTCTTCCATTTTTCGACAGATATTCGCCACAAAGGCGTTTTCCTTTGCGGTTTCCGGGTTGTAAAGCTCCGTCATTTTGCGGTAAGCCGCCTGTATTTCCTCCCGCGTCGCCGTGCGGGATATTCCC
Organism: Synergistaceae bacterium; assembly: GCA_031289165.1. Taxonomy (GTDB): domain Bacteria; phylum Synergistota; class Synergistia; order Synergistales; family Aminobacteriaceae; genus JAISSA01. Next base: position 437 of record JAITPZ010000056.1, on the reverse strand, counting down.
AGTATCGAGTAATAGTCCCCAGCCATTTTCGACCAATTCCCTTCTCAAGAAACGAACGCGACTCCCTGGCCGCAAATTCGCTGCAAAATTCAGTATAACATTTACCCCGCGTCTTCGATGTCCCCTGCTTTGCCCCGACCGCACGCGCGTATTCGTTATATACTGAATTATAATACGTATTACTGCGCAGGAAGACGGGAACAGGGAACCATTTTACGTGTCGTTCGATAAATAAATAATGAAACGGTGGGGGACGCAATGACAGATCTCGAAAAGGGAAAGTCCGCGAGGGGAAAGCGAAACATGCGGACGATGGACGGCAACACGGCGGCGGCTTACGTTTCTTACGCGTTCAGCGAGGTCGCGGCGATTTTTCCCATAACGCCCTCGTCGCCGATGGCGGAGCTGGTGGACGAGTGGTCCGCCGGCGGGAAGAA
>JAITPZ010000297.1 GCA_031289165.1 Synergistaceae bacterium | reverse complement strand
CCCTTTCGCCTGAGGGGTACTCGCTTTGATGTGTTCTATGCACAGCTCCGCCATCGCTTTACCGAAGTTCGACAACGGAACCGCCACTGTAACCATCTCCCCAAAGTTGATAGCCACAGTAGATTATACAGTATATATTTTATCAAATTGCTATAAAGTCGAGTCAGAATAAAAGATCGGCAAAAAGTCATCGTCAAACGCGGTGCACGCAATTTTTCTCATTGGGCCTTCACTCCCTGCCGTCATATCCGTATAAAAACAGTATGTCCTGACCGACAGCGCGAAAATAACAGAATACCGAATCGTCATGTTTTTTCATTCTCCGATTCGAGCGACTTTGATGATATGATTTCGGTAATATTGTGGGAGGTGCGTAAGAAGATGATCCTGGCTGTTGGATGCGATCATGCGGGTTTTGTTTTGAAGGCGGCGGTGACGGGTTTTCTCGGGGGCAGGGCCGAGGTCATGGATTGCGGGGTTTCCCGTGAGGAAGAGCCGTTCGATTATCCGGATATCGCGTTGAAGGTCGCCCGGGAGGTCTCGGAAGGACGGGCGAACATGGGGGTACTCATGTGCGGGACGGGAATCGGTATGGCCGTGACCGCCAACAAAATACGGGGCGTGCGCGCCGCGGCCTGCAACGACGTCGAAAGCGCCCGTCTCGGAAAGGCCCACAACGACCTCAACATCCTGACGCTGGGGGGGCGCGTCATCACCCCCGACCCGGTGGCGCCCAGTCTGGATACGTGGCTGTCCACCTCCTTCGAGGGGGGGCGGCATCTGGTGCGCATCAACAGGATCGCCGCGGCGGAGGCCTCCGTCCTCTCCTCGGACAGCCCGGAGAGCGGCAGGGTCGTCGTGTTCAATCATCCTCTGGTACAACACAAGATCAGCATCATCCGCGACAAAAACACGAGCGTGAAGGAATTTCGCGAACTCGTGCAGGAGATAGCGGGGCTGATGGTCTACGAGATTACCCGAAACCTTCCCCTCTCGGAGATCGAGGTGGAAACCCCCGTGGCCATGACGACGGCCTGGACCCTTGCCGGAAAGAAGCTGGCGGTCGTGCCCGTCCTTCGGGCGGGACTCGGCATGGTTGACGGCATTCTGCAGCTCATTCCCAACGCCAAGGTGGGGCATATCGGGCTGTATCGGGACCCCGAGACCCTGAATCCCGTGGAATATTACTGCAAGCTGCCCCAGGACATCGGGGAGCGCGATATTTTCGTTCTGGATCCCATGCTGGCGACGGGAGGGTCCGCCGCCGCCGCCATTTCGCTGATCAGGGCGCGCGGGGGACAGAAAGTCTCTCTGGTGTGCCTGATCGCGGCTCCCGAGGGCATCAAAAAGGTTCACGAACTCCATCCGGAGGTCGATATTTTTATCGCCGCTCTGGACGGCCGCCTCAACGATCACGGCTACATCGTTCCGGGACTGGGCGACGCGGGAGACCGCCTCTTCGGGACGAAGTAGAGGGGGACGGATTTGTCGCGGCGATGAACGTTCACTGGATACTGACGGGGCTGTTCAGCTTCTTCTGGGGGGGATTCGTCACCCCGATCTCCATCAGGCTGGCCAGCAACTATCAAATTATGGACCTGCCCGATCATCGGAAGATCCACAAGGTCCAGACCCCGCGCGGCGCGGGACTGGGACTGTGGACCGGTTATCTCCTGTGGTCGCTTTACTTCGTCTCCGACTTTACGTTGATAAAATATCTCGCGACGGGAGCGACGCTGGTTTTCTTTTGCGGTTACCTGGACGACATGAAGTCCATGAGCCCCTTTCTGCGCCTGGCGATCCATCTGTGCGCCGCCATGCTGGTACTCTGGCCGCTGCGTTTGCCGGTAATCGCGGGGGTGGTTTGCCTTTTCTGGATAACGGGAACGACCAGCGCCTATAACCTCATCGACGGGGTCAACGGGCTTTGCATTTCGATTTTCATCGCGTCCGGCATGGCGCTCTGTTTTGTCGACGACGCCGCGGCCGTGTTCGGAATATCGGGGGCGGGTATGGCGCTGGGGGTGCTGTGCTGGAATTTTCCAATGGCCCGAACTTTTTTGGGTGATGGAGGCAGCACTCTGCTGGGTTTTTTGTTTGCGTCTCACTTTACGGCGTTTTGCGCTCCGCTGTTCGCCAGGGTAAAGCTGCACGAGCTGATTCTGCTGCTTTTGCTGTTCGGGGGCGTTCCCGTGCTGGATACGCTGATCGCCTTCAGCAGAAGAACCCTGATGGGAAAATCGCCTTTTTATCCCGACAAAGGCCATCTTCATCATCATCTCCTGGAGCTGACGCATTCGCCCTCGCTGGCAGTGATGTGTCTTTTGCTGCTGCACGCCCTTTCGCTCGCCGCCGGCGTGCTGGTTTACGCGCGCATGCCCTGACGATGGGAATTTTTGCGTATGGCGCGTAAAATTTGCATGAGGATTTATCGCATATGAGTGAAGGCTTCATGGAAGGATCACTGATCGGAAGAGTGCAGACGGGAACGCCCGCGCTGGTCTGCGTGGTTGGAACGCGACCGGAGGCCATTAAAATGGCTCCCCTCATTTTGAAGCTGAGGGAATGCCCCGACTTTCGCGTTCGGGTTCTGGCCAGTGGTCAGCACGCGGATATGCTGCATCAGGCTCTCTCGGACTTCGGGATTCGCGCCGACGCGGACCTGTGCGTCATGAAGGACCGGCAGACGCTGGACCACATCACTTCCGCCGTACTGGAGGGCGTGGGGGGATTTCTGGACGCGAACCCGCAGGATATGCTGCTCGTACACGGGGACACGACGACGACTCTGAGCGCGGCTCTGGCCGGATTTTACAGGAACATTCCGGTCGTCCATGTCGAAGCGGGATTGCGCAGCCGTGATATGACGCGTCCGTTTCCGGAGGAGGCTAACCGCGTCCTCGTCGACAGGCTCGCGACGCTTTACTTTGCCCCGACCCGGCAGTCGGCCGATAACCTGTTGGCGGAGGGCGCTGACGCGCGGCGCGTGTTTGTCACCGGCAACACCGTCATCGACGCGCTTTTCTGGACTCTGGAGCATCGGAGGGAGACGGAGGTTCTGCGCGACGTTCCGGCGGATGCCCCTCTCGTTCTGATGACCGCCCACAGACGCGAGTCCTGGGGGGAGCCTCTGGTTCGGGTCTGCAAGGCCGTACGCGGGCTTCTGGAACGACACGCCGAGTTGTGGGTCGTCATTCCGCTCCACAAAAACCCCGTGGTGCGGAACGCGATAAGGGAGGAACTGAAAAACTGCGCGCGCGTCGTTTTCACGGAACCTTTGAATTACCCCGATTTTGTCGCGGTCATGAATCGCAGTCTTTTTATCATGAGCGACAGCGGCGGTATTCAGGAGGAGGCCTCGGCCCTCAGAAAGCCCGTGCTGATTTTGCGTGAGCTTTCTGAGCGGCCCGAAGCCCTGACGATGGGAACGGGCGTGCTTGTCGGAACGAATCGGGAGCGAATCGGAGAGGAGGCGTCGCGCCTTCTGACGGACTCCGCCTGGTTCGCCTCCTTCTCGGAGCGAGGCATGCCCTTCGGGGACGGAAGCGCCTCGAAGCGAATCGTGAATGTCATCGGAAAATATTTTGCCGCGAAAGGTTTCGAAAATGAATCAAACGAAAAGAACGATGATGAGGGAGTGCCTGTACAGGTATGACCGGGGAAGGATAAGATATTATGGAGGGGCAGGGCGCAGGTGGCTGGAGATGATGTTATGGATGTCATGAGGATATCGGGCGGGATTCCCCTGAGAGGGACGGTGAGGACCCAGGGCGCCAAGAACGCGGCCCTGCCGGTGATGGCTGCCTGCCTTCTTCTGAGGGGACGCAGGATGGCGCTGGATAACGTCCCCAATCTGCAGGATGTGGATACGATGGTGGATCTGCTGCGGTCTCTCGGGGTCGGAATAACCCGCGAGGGCAGCGGAATCGTATTCGACGTTCCCGAAACGATCGCCTGGGAGGCCTCCGAACAGCTGGTTCGCAGGATGAGGGCCTCCTCTCTGGTACTCGGGCCGCTTCTGGCCCGATGCGGCTCGGCCGTGCTGCCTCTGCCGGGGGGATGCTCCATCGGCAGTCGCCCCATCGACCTTCATTTGAAGGGACTGACGCAGATGGGGGCAAAAATAGAGATCAAAAACGGATTTGTCCACGCGCAGGCCGATCGGCTGAGGGGGCGTCGGATCTATCTTGATTTCCCCTCCGTCGGGGCCACCGAAAACCTGATGATGGCCGCCGTATTCGCCAGGGGGGAGACGATCATCGAGAACACGGCGCGCGAGCCGGAGATCGGAAACCTCGCGGAAGTTCTGCGAGATATGGGCGTCCAGGTCGATACGGAGGGGACGGGTTGCGTTCGCATCCGGGGAGTCGACGACGTGCGCGACTGCTCGGCGCGCGTCATTCCCGACCGAATAGAGGCCTGCACCTACGTCCTGGCCGGAGTGATGACGGGGGGAGAAATCACGGTCGAGGATATCATTCCCGAGCATATCGACGCGTTGCTGGCCAAACTGGAGGAGGCTGGGGCCTCCTTTTCCGTGAAGGGAAACGCCGTGGCCGTTCACCCCGTCAAAAAACTGAGGCAGATTTCGATTCGAACGCTGCCCTTTCCGGGTTTCCCGACGGACCTGCAGCCCCAGATGGTCGCGGCCCTGACCCTGTCGAACGGGGTGAGCATGGTCGAGGAAAGTGTTTTTCAGTCGAGGTTTTTGTACGCCGCGGAGCTCAACCGCATGGGGGCGAATATCGAGATACGGAAGGATACGGCCGTCATTCGGGGCGTGGACGGTTTGGATGGGGCCTCCGTCAGGGCGACGGACCTTCGCGCCGGGGCCGCCCTGATTCTGGCCGGCCTGGCGGCGAAGGGGGAAACGCGCATCGAACACATGGAGCACGTGTTTCGCGGCTACGAATCGATCGACCGAAAACTGAGGGCCCTGGGGGCCGACGTGGCGCTCGAGGCGGGTACGGAAACGAAATGACGTCGATTCCCGAAAGCCGCGCTCGAGCGAAACCGAGTCCGGAAAAGTTCGCGGCGCCCGACCTTTCAAAGATTGAGGTACTGGCCTTTGTGGGCGCGGCGGGAACCGGAAAGAGCCAGAGAGCGTCGCAGGTCGCCCGTCAGTACGAGATCGACTTCGTCATCGACGACGGGCTGGTCGTCTCGAAGGGGCAGATCATGGCGGGAAAGAGCGCCAAATCCGAAAAGAACCTGGTGCGGGCCATTCGCCGTGCGCTTTTCGAGTACACGCCGCATCGAATCGAGGTCGTGACGTTTCTCGCCTCCAGGGCCCCCTGCAGGGTCATGGTCATCGCCACGTCCATCTCCATGATGGAGAAGATCGTGAAGAAGCTGGGGCTGAACCCGCCCGGGAAAATCATAGACATTACCGACGTTGCCTCCAGCGAGGAGATTCATAATGCCCTGAAGGAGCGGCGCGAAAAGAGGCAGCACGTCGTCCCCGTCTCCCGCACCCAGATTCAGCGAAATTTTGCGGGGAAGCTCGTCAGTCAGCTGAAAGACCTTTTCAGGGGCCGGGACAGGGACGACAGCCGTACGGTGGTGAAGCCTCCCTTCAGCTTCGACGGTCGGGTAACCATCGAGGAAGAGGCCATCGTTGCGATGATAAAACGCCTGGCCGTCATGGGCGACCACATCCGTCAGGTGCGAGAGCTGGACCTCGTTCCCGAGGGCGACGACCTGAACGTCAACCTCGTGTTGGACATAAGGCTGGGGGATAAGAGCGCACTTTACATCGCTCGTCTGCTGCAAAAAAAATTGAGCGTGGGCTTGAGCTTCTTCACGGGAATGGAAGTTAAAAAAGTGAATATAACCATTAACGAATTCATACTTTGAGGCTGTGTATTGCAAATGACGAACGATGCGACGCATGACGGCGGGATGTCGGAGGAACGCGCTTCCGCGTGGGCGAAGTTGAAGGCGCGCGTCGAGGCCTGCGAGAGATGTGAACTGGCTCAGACGCGCACCAAAGTGGTTTTTGGGCAGGGAACGGTCGACACGCCGCTCGTTTTTGTCGGGGAGGGGCCCGGTGCGGACGAGGACGCGGAGGGCCTGGCTTTCGTCGGCAGGGCGGGACAGCTTCTGACGCAGATTCTCAGCGCGGGCGGCATATCCCGGGAGGACGTTTTCATCACCAACGTGGTGAAGTGCCGACCTCCCAACAATCGCACCCCCTCGCCGGAAGAGATGATGCAGTGCGGAGATTTTCTGGAGGCTCAGCTTTTGCTTTTGCGCCCCAAAATCCTCGTGTGCCTGGGAAACACGCCGATGAAATGGATACTGAAAACGACGGAGGGCATTACGGCCCTTCGGGGACGCTGGTTCGGGTGGAGAGGGATTGAGGTCATGCCGATGTTTCATCCCAGCTATCTGCTGCGTAACGACTCCCGGAAGAAGGGCAGTCCGAAGGATCTGACGTGGCAGGATGTTCAGGCTCTGAAAGAGCGCCTGGACCGGTATGGAAAGGAGAAAAAAGAGTGACGACGGACAGAGTTCCCACGCACCTGGGCATTATCATGGACGGCAACGGGAGATGGGCAAAAAAACGCGGCCTTCCCCGTCTTTTAGGGCATCGCGCCGGTTTGCACAGGCTTGTGGAAATGGTGCGGCTGGTGAAAAAACAGGGAATACGTTATTTTTCGGCCTACGCCTTCTCGACCGAAAACTGGAGTCGCCCTCAGATGGAGGTCGATGGCCTGATGAGCCTTTTTCGACATTACATCAAACGCAGGGTCAATGAATTGAAAGAAGAGGGAGGACGCCTGCGTTTCTGCGGCAGACGCGACAGGTTGCCGGCCGATCTTCTGGAGATGATGCGGTGGGCGGAGGAGGAAACCCGAAGCCGGACGGCGATCGATTTTATCCTCTGCGTGGACTACGGAGGCCGTGCGGAGATTCTGGACGCGGTCAACGCCCTCGTCGCAAGCGGACACACGGGCGAAGTTACGGAAGAGGACCTGAAGAAATTTTTCTACCTTCCGGACGTGCCCGACCCCGACTTGATCGTGCGCACCAGCGGAGAGCTGCGGCTCAGCAATTTTTTGCTGTGGGAATCCGCGTACAGCGAATTTTATTTCACGGATGCCTGCTGGCCGGATTTCGACGAACCGGAGCTGATCAGGGCACTGGACGACTACGCGATACGGGACAGGCGTTATGGCGGGAATAGGTCGTAGGGATCTGGTTTCGCGGTCGCTCAGCGGCCTGGTCGTTGTCTTCGGTATTCTGGGAGGCATCTACCGGGGCGGATCGGTGTGGATTCTGGTGGTCGCCTTGCTCGCGCTTTTCTCGCTTTCGGAATACTATCGACTCCTGTCCCTTGTGGGACAGTATCGGCTTTCGAGGGGGGTGGGCTATATCTCCGCGCTGGCCGTCATCCTTTCCTCGGCGGAGGGAGTCCGGCCGGTCTCCATCGCTCTGATCCTCTCGCTGACCGTGTACGCCATCTTCATGATCGAAATGGTGCGCCGCCAGCTCTGGGGAGTCAGCTTCGCCATAGGAAACGTCGGGGGGACTCTGTCGGGGATCCTCTTTATCATCGTGCCGTGGACCTGCATGATTTTGCTGCGTAACCTGCCGACCGGCAGCTTTGTTCTCGTGACGCTGTTTGCCTGTACCTGGAGCTGCGACGTGACGGCGTACCTCGTGGGCGCCCGATGGGGCAAGGTGAAACTTTGTGAAAATATCAGCCCTAAAAAAACGTGGGAGGGCTTTATCGGTGGCGTCCTGGGGAGCGTTCTGATGATCGCCGTGATCGTTTTTGTGACGGAGCAGCCCCCGTTTCCCCTCTTCCTGATCGGCCTTATCTGCTCCTTCGCCGGACAGCTCGGCGACCTGGCGGAATCCCTGATTAAGCGGGAGGCGGGGGCGAAGGACGCGGGCAGGCTGATTCCCGGTCATGGAGGCGTGCTCGATCGGTTCGACAGCATCCTGATCAACGGGCTCCTCACGTACCTGATTTTCGGGGTGATTCTGCTGTGAGCGACGCTTGGGGCGCGAATGGAAAATTGAATGGAAACTTGAAGCGCATCGCCGTTATCGGCGCGACCGGGAGCGTGGGCTCGTCGGTTCTCGACGTCTGCCGCAGTCACCGGGACCGGCTGGAGGTGGTCGCACTGGCGGCGGGACGGGACGCCGAAAAAATCGCGCGTCTGACGGGCGACTTCGGAGGGGTGCGAAAGGTCTGTCTCGCCTCGCCCGACGCCGCGGCGTCGCTTGCGGGCAAACTGCCCCCGGCTGTGCGGATGCTTTCCGGACCGAAGGGGCTGAGGGACCTGGCTCAGGACCCGGAGGTCGATCACGTCGTGTTCGCCTCGTCGGGGACAGCGGCGATAGAGGCGTTGCAGGTCGCGCTCCGCTCCGGCAGGGAGGTCTCTCTGGCCAACAAGGAGAGCGTCGTCGTCGCCGGAGCGTGGGTCATGCCCCTGGTGCGGCGCCCCGATCAGCTGCGCCCGCTGGACAGCGAGCACAACGCGATCTGGCAGTGCCTTCACGGTGAGGAGCGGACTCCCCGGAAAATTTACCTGACGGCCTCGGGCGGTCCGTTTCGGGACCGAACGCCCGAGGAGCTGAAGGGCGTCACACCCGAAATGGCGCTGAGGCATCCCGTGTGGAACATGGGGGCCAAGATCACCGTAGACAGCGCCACTCTGATGAACAAGGGCATTGAGCTGATCGAGGCCGCATTTCTGTTCGATCTGAGGCCGGACCAGGTTGAGGCGCTGATCTCGCCGGGGTCTTTCGTGCATGGGCTGGTGGAATTTGAGGACGGTTGCGTTAAAATGCTGGGGGGAGAACCGGACATGCGGCTTCCCGCCGCGTCCTGTCTTTTCTGGCCGGATCGGGTGATTCCGGGGCCTGATTTTCCACGTCCCCGTCCGGATGGGAGAAAACTGAGTTTTGACCTCGCGGACGAAGGTCGTTTTCCCGCCCTGCGCCTGGCGAAAGAGGCGCTTCGCGGGGGAGGGGCTTTGCCGGCGCTTCTGGTCGGGGCGGATGAGGTCGCTGTCGATCGTTTTCTGAAAAAGGAGATCGCCTTCACGGCGATCGCGGATGTCGTCGAGGAAACAATGACGTCGTACGGGAACGCCGCTCCGCGTTCTCTGGCCGAGGCCCTCGAAGTTCTGGAATGGGCGCGGGGGCGATGCGCCGCGATATGCGACGGGAAAAGGAGATTTTGAACCAATGGTAAGCAGTTTTGTTGCTTTTGTAATCGTCATAGGGATATGTGTCCTCGTTCACGAATATGGACACTATATCACGGCGCGCCTCCTGGGCGTTCAGGTGCACGAGTTCGCCTTCGGGATGGGACCGGTTCTGAAGCAGGTCCGACAGCAGAATGAAACGCGGATGCTGTGGTCCTGGCGTCTTTTTCCGGTGGGCGGTTTCTGTCGTCTGGCGGGGATGGGGGAAGAGAACGAGGACGAGGCGGTCGTCCCCGGTATGGGTTTCAACGAGCAGCCCGCCTGGAAGCGTTTTTTGATTCTGCTGGACGGTTCCCTCAACAATATTATCCTGGCTTTGATTTTGACGGCGGCGTTTCTCTATGGACACGGCGTTCTGGACATGAACGACACGAAGATAGGAACGCTGATGGATGGTTATCCCGCGGAACGGTCCGGATTCGAGATCGGAGACCGTATCGTGGCGGTCAACGGGAAATCCGTTTCGGAGTGGCGCGAAATGTCGACGAGCCTGCGCGAGTCCGCGACCCTGGGCGATGTGGACTTTACGGTCGAGAGGGAAGAGCGGACTTTCCATATAAAGATGCCCATTCCCGTCAGCAGGGAGCAGGGATATCCCATGCTGGGGATCACTCCGGCTCTGGTCCGCTACACCGCTTCGGAGGCGATAAAAAACGCCGCCGGTTATATAAAGGATATGACGCGTTTGATGCTTCGCGGGATATGGGAGTGGATCACCCGCCAGCAGGAGGTGGACGTGACCGGCCCCATAGGCATCGCCTCCATGTCGGGAAGGGCGATGCGGGAGGGGACGTGGAGCTTTGTCACCTTTCTCGCGCTGATCAGCCTGAACCTCGGCCTGCTGAACCTGTTTCCCTTTCCCGCGCTGGACGGAGGACGCATCATCTTTGTTTTTCTGGAGATGATCCTTCGCCGCCGCCTTCCCGAGAAGGTGGAAAATATAATTCATACGGCGGGGTTCGTCCTGCTGATCTGCCTGATGGTGCTCGTGACCTGGCAGGACATCTGGCGCCTTTTCTCGGATTAGGCCCACTCTCCTTCATAATGAAGCGTCAGGTCAGAATCGGTCGCGTCACGATAGGCGGCGGTGCTCCCGTGCGCGTCGAGAGCATGCTTAAAACGGCGCTGCCGAATAAGGAAGAATGCGTGGCGCAGTGTGAGCGATTGGAACGCGCGGGCTGCGAACTCGCGCGGGTCGCTCTTCCCGCTGTGGAACTCGGGGAATTTTTGCGATGGGTCAACGAGCGGACGTCTCTGCCCCTGATGGCCGACGTCCATTTTGACCCCGCTATCGCCATTGCCGCGATGAAGGCGGGATGCGCCGCCGTGCGCATCAATCCCGGAAACATGCCCCTGCACAAACTGACGGAGATGATCGCGATGGCGAAGGGCCTCGGAGTGGTCATTCGCGTCGGGGCCAATGGCGGTTCTCTTTCGGCCCGCCATCTCGACGCGGCGGGGGGCGATCGCGCGACGGCCCTCTTCCTCGCCGTGAGGGAGCAGGTGTCCCTTCTTTTGGATCGGGGGTTCGAGAATATCATTCTGTCCGCAAAGTCCTCTTCCGTGGCCGAGACCGTGAGGGGCAACGGCCTTATTGCGCGCGCGTGGCCGGAACTGCCGCTGCATATCGGCGTTACGGAGGCGGGGCCCGGCGACGCCGGCATCGTCAGGAGTACCGCGGGAATCGCCGCCCTTCTGAGTCAGGGGGTGGGGGATACGTTGCGCGTGTCCCTGACCGACGAGCCGGAGCGAGAAGTTCGCGTCGGCTACGAGATCCTGAAGGCCCTTGGGTTGCGCTCACGGGGCGTTGAGCTGATATCGTGTCCCACCTGCGGACGGCGGAGGGCCGACGTCATGAAGCTGGTCAGGCTGATCGAGCCGATGCTCTCCGACCTTCCGGACGGGACGACCGTCGCGGTCATGGGCTGCGAGGTCAACGGCCCCAGGGAGGCGAAAAACGCGCGTTTCGGCATCGCGGGGACGCCGGTGGGCGCGGTCCTGTTCAGGGAGGGCGTCGTGGCCGGAGAGTACGACTTCGAGGACCTGCCAACGGTCCTTCCCGCCTTTTTTAAAGAAACGTAAAGGCCTGCGTTGTTTGACGTAAAATCTCGCGGGGCTTATTATAAAAATAAATTGAAGCCGAGGGAGGACTGTTTTATGCCCGTGAACCTGAAAGGAAGAAGTTTTCTGACCCTGATGGATTTCAGCCCCGAGGAGATCCTCTATCTTCTGGATCTGTCCGCCGATCTGAAAGCGAAGAAGCGCGCCGGTGTTCGGGGAACGACGCTGGCTGGCAGGAACGTGGCCCTTTTGTTCGAAAAGGCGTCCACCCGCACCCGTTGCGCCTTTACCGTCGCCTGCATCGACGAGGGAGGGCATCCGGAGTTTTTGGGAAAGAACGACATCCACCTTGGCGGAAAGGAAGACGTCAGGGACACGGCTCGAGTTTTGGGGCGCATGTTCGACGGAATCGAGTTTCGGGGCTTCAAACAGAGCATGGTCGAGGAACTGGCGCAGTGGGCCGGTATTCCCGTCTGGAACGGGCTGACGGACATCGATCACCCCACGCAGATCCTTGCGGATTTTCTGACGCTGCAGGAAAATTTCGGAAAGCAGCTGAAGGGGCTTTCCCTGACCTACATCGGCGACGGCCGCAACAACATGGCGAACGCCCTGATGATCGGCTGCGCCAAGCTGGGAATCCACTTCACGGTCGGCGCGCCGAAGGAGCTTTTTACCGATCCCGCGCTGGTCGATAAGTGCGCTGAGGCCGCGCGGGGGAGCGGCGCGACGATACGGATCCTCGAGGATCCCCGGGAGGCCGTGAAGGGGACCGACGCGATCTACACCGACGTATGGGTCTCGATGGGGGAGGAGGACCAGAAGGAAACGCGCGTCAGGCTCCTCAAACCCTATCAGGTCAACGCCGACCTGATGAAGGCCAGCGGGAAGGACACGACGATCTTTCTGCACTGTCTCCCCGCGATCAAGGGCTACGAAGTCACGGAGGACGTATTCGAGTCGCCGGCCTCCAAAGTCTTCGACGAAGCCGAAAACCGTATGCACACGATCAAGGCCGTCATGGTCGCCACTATAGGAGCGTAAAAAGAGCATGAGTGAAAATCGCGTTTTTCAGTGCGCGGAGTGCAAACACACGTTTGAACAGGGCGAGGAGCGCCTTTCCCTGCGCTGTCCGGAGTGTCGGGGAAAGACCCTGTTGCTGTTGGACGGCCCCTCCCTGAGGGGTGGCGGGGGCTGCGGCGGTATCTGTGGTTCCTGTTCCGGTGGTTGCTGCCACTGACGGAGCAGGGGAGAACATGGACGTGGAAGACCGGGAACTGGCGGGCCTGCCGGACGAGCGAACGACCTCAAGCCGCAGGCTGTACGATGGGCGCAGTCTGAACCTGCGCGTCGACGAAATAGAGATGAAAAGCGGGCGCAAAGCCCTGCGCGAGGTAGTGGAACACGATGCCGCCGTGGGGATTCTGGCGCTGACGGACAGGGGGACGCTTCTTTTGGTCCGTCAGTTTCGTTATGCCGTGGGGGAGACGACCCTCGAAATATGCGCCGGACTCGTGGAAAAGGGGGAGGATCCGGGGGAGGCCGCTATCCGCGAAATGCAGGAAGAGTTGGGATATCGCCCGGGCAATCTGCGCGAGATCGGTCGTTTTTACGCCTCGCCTGGTTTTTGCACAGAACTTCTGGTGCTCTTCCTCGCCACGGACCTGAGCGTCGCGCGTCTTCCGCAGGATGAGGACGAGGACGTCTCGGTGCGGGAAATTCGATACGAGGACGTTCCCGACATGCTGGCGAAGGGGACGTTCAGGGATTCCAAAACCTTCGCGGCCTTGTCCTGGTTTATGGCGTGGCAGGGGTTGAAGCCCCTTCCCGCTGATTGACGTCACCCGCGTCGAACGAGTTCGGTAAGCCCGATATAGTGAATTCAAGTAAAAAGCCTAAAGTTAGAATAGCTAAAACGGCTCACTATTGAGGAAAACTTTTAGCCTCTTATAGTAAACTTAAGTTAAACCACTATACAACTTTGCATTCAACAGGAAGTTGATAGCACTCTCGACATCAGCAGGTCACGAGCTTTTAACTGATTGCAATTTGGTATGAGAGGCGTTTGGGGCAAAATTTAAGTGCCAGTTTCTGATTGACAAGGGCACGGGTCCCGTATAGAATATCCTGCGTTGTTCAAAAGGATGGGGCTGTAGCGCAGTTGGGAGCGCGCTTCCCTCGCACGGAAGAGGTCGTGAGTTCGAATCTCATCAGCTCCACCAGAGATAACAAGGGTTCAGGAGATTTTCTTGGAGCCTTTTTTTATTCCTTTATAACACCTTTATA